>NZ_JPWT01000092.1:0-41272 GCF_000773065.1 Burkholderia sp. ABCPW 111
GAAGCTCGCGGAGGAAGGGCGCACGATGATCGTCGTCACGCACGAGATGGGCTTCGCGCGCAACGTGTCGAACCACGTGATGTTCCTGCACCAGGGGCGGGTCGAGGAAGAAGGCGCGCCCGCCGACGTGTTCGGCAACACGAAGAGCGAGCGCCTGAGGCAGTTCCTGTCCGGCAGCCTCAAGTAAGCCGCCGAGCGGGCGCGCCGTGCGGCGCACGCCCCGCCCGCGCCACCGTCTCGTCACGCCGCATCCGGCTCGAACTCTTTCGCGGCATCCGCGGGCGCTTCGCTCGCGAACGCGCGCAGCGCGTCGCCCGCGAGCCGGTAACGCACCCACTCGCTCTGCGCGCTCGCGCCGATTCCCTCGTAGAAACGGATCGCGGGCGCATCGACCGCTCGCGCACGCTGACGCCGGCTCCGCCGTGCGCCGCGTCGCAAACGGCGAAACGGCGAAACGGCGGCCGCGCGCCCGGTCCGCCAGCCGCGTTTTCATTACGGATTCCTGACGCAATCGGCGCCGGCGCTTCTAACCGCACGAATTTCCAGCGTCAATAGTGGCAATCCTTGACCCATGCCCCCGGATTCCGTGCGTGCCTTGACGGGCAAGGGATTCGGCCGCGTTGACGAAAGTCGTCCGGCGGTGCCGCGCACACATATATGGCGATTTGGCGACACGTGCTAGTCAAACAACGATTTTCGTCGCCACAAAAGTGTATTTTTGCTAAATTAGTAACCAAAGTAGCAAAACGAAAGTCATGAAATGTAGTTTGACTTCATGACGACAGGAGACCCCGGCAAGGCCAATCGGCCGCACGGGCCCGCAAAACGGCACTCCCGTTCGCTTCGCTCAAGTGCGTCGCCCATCCGGCCTGCACGCGGTCTCTCTGGTTACCCCATTTTGTCCGGCACGCAAAGCCGGACAGGTTGCGCAGTTCTGGGTTGACTTTTTGACAGGGTATGGAGGAGATGATGAAGAAAGTTATGCTCGCGGCAGTACTGGCGACTGCCGGAGTGGCGGCTCACGCTCAAAGCAGCGTGACGCTGTACGGCCGTCTGGACGCCGGCATCGAATACATGAACGGCCTGCCGAGCGCGAACGGCGGCAGCACGAGCCGCTGGCGCGCGGAAAGCGGCGACTGGGGCACGAGCCTGTGGGGCTTGAAGGGCTCCGAGGACATCGGCGGCGGCAACAAGATCGTGTTCCAGCTCGAAGGCAGCTTCGACACGATGAACGGCAACGGCCCGGGCGGCGGCAGCCTCTGGAATCGCTGGGCGACGATCGGCATCTCCAACGACGCATACGGTACCCTGCTGCTCGGCCGCGAGCTCGCGATCGCGAACGGCGTGTGGGACTTCGACCCGTTCGGGCAGTCGTCGTGGTCGACGGCGTCGCTCGTGCGCGGCCGCAACTGGAACAAGACCAGCAACAACATTTCGTATCAATCGCCGAAGCTCTACGGCTTCGACGTCTACGGCCAATACGCGTTGTCGAACGCGACGAACTGGAACGGCAACGGCTCGACGAGCCAGGGCCGCAGCGCGGGCCTGCAACTGACCTACACGACGTCGCTCTTCCAGATCCGCGGCCTCTATGACGAAGCGCGCGATCCGGCCAACGGCAAGCTCGACGACGTGTTCAACTACTCGCGCGAATACTTCGCCGGCGTGAACGTGTTCCTCGGCCAGTTCAAGCTGCAGGCGGCGTACCAGGCATCGCACGCGGACGGCGGCCCGGCCGTGAACAACGGCATCACGACGACGCAGCAAGTCTGGGGCGGCGTGACGTGGCAGGCAACGCCCGCCGCCGCGCTGATCGCGGCCGTCTATCACGTGAACGCGAACCACGGCGGCGGCAACGCGAACATCTACACGGTCGGCGGCTCGTACAACCTGTCCAAGCGCACGCTGCTCGACGTGCAGGTCGCGACGGTGCGCAACAGCAAGACCGCGAACTTCGGCCTGAACGCGAACCCGGCCGGCACCGACATCTCCACGGGCAACCCGAAGTTCGGCGGCAACCAGACGGGCGTGTACGCCGGCATCCAGCACCTGTTCTAAGCACACGCGCTGGATCATTCGAACCGATAGTCTTTTCACGCTGCTGCGAGAGGCGCGTACCGGTGCGATACCTTGGGGTGTCGCACCGTTTTTTTTATTTGTGTCGCGTGCGCGGATACGCATGAAAGCGCATGGCGCGCTGCGCGGCGTATGTTGCGCGATCGGCGCGCCGGCCGATATCCGCGCGGCGCGGCGTCGAACACCGTGCGCGCGTTGCAAGCGTTATGGGCGCTGCGGGCGATACGGGGATGCGCGGGCGAACTCCTCGGCGGCGACCTCGCGCGGCCGAAGCCGCCCGGCCCCGCCGCACCGGCGGCCGCGCGCATCCGGGGCGTCAAACGGCCGCTTCGTTCTCCTCGCCCGTGCGAATCCGGATCACGCGCTCGACGTCCGACACGAAGATCTTGCCGTCGCCGATCTTGCCGGTGCGCGCCGCGCCGATCACCGCGTCGATCACCTGATCGACGAGATTGTTCGCGACGACCACTTCGATCTTCATCTTCGGCAGGAAGTCGACCACGTACTCGGCGCCGCGATAGAGCTCCGTGTGCCCCTTCTGACGGCCGAAGCCCTTCACTTCCGTCACGGTGAGCCCGGTCAGGCCGACTTCGGCGAGCGCCTCGCGCACTTCGTCCAGCTTGAACGGCTTGATGATGGCGGTGATGCGTTTCATGATGTGCCCCTTGCGTCGAATGAATGAAAGTCGTCCGCCGATTCTACGCCGCGCGCCGCGTCAGTCGATGCTCTCGGTGAAGCGCGACGTGATCGGATAGCGCCAGTCGCGCCCGAACGCGCGATGCGTGACGCGAATGCCGACAGGCGCCTGGCGGCGCTTGTACTCGTTGATCTTGATGAGCCGCGTGACGCGCTTCACGTCCGCCTCCGAATAGCCTGCCGCGACGATGTCCGCGAGCGGCCGGTCCTCTTCCATGTACATCCGCATGATCGCGTCGAGCACGTCGTACGGCGGCAGGCTGTCCTGGTCGGTCTGATTCTCGCGCAGCTCCGCGGACGGCGCGCGCGTCAAGATCCGCTCGGGAATGATGTCGGGCTTGCCGTACTCGGCCGCCGCGTTGCGGTAGTGGCAGAGCCGGTAGACGAGCGTCTTCGCGATGTCCTTGATCACCGCGAAGCCGCCCGCCATGTCGCCGTACAGCGTGCAGTAGCCGACTGCCATCTCGCTCTTGTTGCCCGTCGTCAGCACGATCGAGCCGAACTTGTTCGACAGCGCCATCAGCAGCGTGCCGCGAATGCGCGCCTGGATGTTCTCCTCGGTCGCATCTTCCGCGCGGCCCGCGAATTCGGCGGCGAGCGACGCGCGGAACGCGTCGAACATCGGCGCGATGGCGATCTCGTCGTAGCGCACGCCGACGCGCCTGGCCATGTCCGCCGCGTCGGTCGTCGAGATGTCGGCCGTGTAGCGCGACGGCATCATCACCGCGCGCACGCGCCCGGCGCCGAGCGCGTCGACCGCGACCGCGAGCACGAGCGCCGAATCGACGCCGCCCGACAGCCCGATGATCGCGCCCGGAAAACCGTTCTTGCCGATGTAGTCGCGCACGCCGAGCACGAGCGCGCGATACACCTGCGCCTCGACCGAGAGCGCCGGCGCGATGCGCGCGGGCAGCGGCCGGGCGCCGTCGAATTCGACGATCGCGTGGCCTTCCTCGAACTGCGGCATCTTCGCGACGAGCTCGCCCGCGCCGTCGAGCACGAACGAGCCGCCGTCGAACACGAGCTCGTCCTGGCCGCCGACGAGGTTCACGTAGACCATCGGCAGGCCCGTCTCGCGAATCCGCGCGCGCAGGATGTCGATGCGCACCGCCTCCTTGTTCATGTGATACGGCGAGCCGTTCGGCACGATCAGCACCTGCGCGCCCGCGGCCTTCGCGAGCTGCGCGGCCGACGCGTGCCACACGTCCTCGCAGATCACGACGCCGAACTTCACACCGTTCAGCTCGAACACGTACGGCGCGGCGTCGGTCGCGAAGTAGCGCTTCTCGTCGAACACCTCGGTGTTCGGCAGATCCTGCTTCCGGTACGTGCCGACGACCTCGCCGCCGACGATGAGCGACGCCGCGTTGTACGTGTCGACGGGCGCGACGCCGCGCTCGATCGCGCGGTTTGCATTACCATCGGCGCTTGGCGCGCCCGCGCCGGTCCCGCGCAGCGGATGGCCGACGAGCACCGCGAGCCCCGTGAGCGGCGCGAGTTGCGCGGCGAGCGCGGCGAGCGCCGCGTCGGACGCCGCGTAGAACGCGGGACGCAGCAGCAGATCCTCGGGCGGATAGCCCGACAGCGCGAGTTCCGGCGCGATCAGAAGCTGCGCGCCGGCGTCGTGCGCGGCGCGTGCGGCGGCGACGATCTTGGCGACGTTGCCGGCGAAATCGCCGACGGTGACGTTGAGTTGGGCAAGTGCGATACGGGTCGTCTTCATCACGGGATCAGCGCGGCCTCCTCGGGCCGCGGCGCGAACAGCTTTGATCAAACGCACGGCCGGCCGGCGCGACAGCGCGCCTGGCCGACGGTGCAAACGGGTACGAACGGGTACTGACAGGTACAACCGGCCACTAAAGAAACGGATTCGGATCGTTGAAACACGAACGCTGCGATTATCGCATGGGCATCCTGTCGTCTCCGCTCGACGCAAGCGCCGCGGAGTGGGACGCGCTCGTCGCGCGCGCGCCGCGCCCGACGCCCTTTCTGAAACACGCCTTCCTGAGCGCGCTGCACCGCGCGGGCTGCGCGGTCGACGACACCGGCTGGACGCCGCGCTTCGTCACGCTCGCGGACGCCGCGACGGGCGCGCTCGTCGCGGCCGCGCCCGTCTATGCGAAGCGCCATTCGTATGGCGAATACGTGTTCGACTGGGCGTGGGCCGACGCATACCAGCGCAACGAGCTGCCGTATTACCCGAAGCTGCTGTGCGCGGTGCCGTTCACGCCCGTGCAGGGCAGCCGGCTCCTCGCCGTCGACGACGACGCGCGCCGCCGGCTCGCCGCGACGCTCGTCGCGCTCGCCGAGCAGAGCGAGGTGTCTTCGCTGCACGTGCTGTTTCCGACCGAAGACGAGGCGCGCACGCTCGCCGACATGGGGATGATGCTGCGCGAAGGCGTGCAGTTCCACTGGCTCAACGACGGCTACCGCGATTTCGACGCGTTCCTCGGCACGCTCGAGCAGAAGAAGCGCAAGAACATCCGCGCGGAACGCCGCAAGGTCGCGCAAGCGGGCGTCACGTTCCGGCGCGTGCGCGGCGAGGACGCGACCGACGCGGATTGGCGTTTCTTCGCGCGCTGCTACCGCCAGACGTACCGCGAGCACTTCTCGAGCCCGTATCTGACTCTCGATTTCTTCCGCGAGATCGGCGCGACGATGCCGGAGAACCTGCTGCTCGTGATCGCCGAGCGCGACGGCCGGCCGATCGCGAGCGCGCTCGCCGTGTACCAGCGCGACGCGTCGGGCGGCGGCACGCTGTACGGCCGCTACTGGGGCGCGCTCGAACACGTGCCGTGCCTGCATTTCGAAACCGCGTACTACCAGTTGCTCGAATTCTGCATCGACGAGCGGCTCGACACGTTCGAAGGCGGCGCGCAAGGCGAGCACAAGCTCGCGCGCGGCTTCATGCCGACCGTCACGCGCTCCGCGCACTGGCTCGCGCATCCGGCGTTCGCCGACGCGGTGGGCCGCTTCCTCTCGCAGGAGGCGAACCAGATTCACGCCTACGTCGACGAGTTGCGCGAGCACAATCCGTTCAGGGACGGCGAACGCTGACCACGACGCGATGCCCGCGGCGTGCGCCTCGTCCCGCGGCCGGCAGTCGCGCGAGCGCGGCGCGCCGGCCTCCCAAACGGCATCGCCATTCATTTCCCTCAACAGGTTATGCGAGATATTTGATTATCATTCGTTCCAAATCGGAAATTGAAAGATTATTCGGTTGCACTATTCACACAAAAACCCCTAGACTTTCGGTGCGCTTAATGCGCACCGAAATAGAGAGAGGCGGATTTCATTCGCTTTCGTCCCTGTTTCTGATTTTCGGATTCGATATTCTGAAAATCGATAAAAACACTCATATTCCAAGGCCACCCGCTAGCTTCACCCTTCGGCGCACCGCCTGACGCGGTCGGAGAGGATGGGGAGACATTTTGATCTTTTGGTTGAGAATCTTCATGCGGATTATCAATTAGGAGTATTAAATGATGTCATTCCATCTGCCGATTCTAAACGGCACGCGCCGGCCATTCTTATCGCCCTATATCAGTCCCGAAACGCCGTTTGAAATGGCGTCTGCGAAACCAGCGCGGCGGCGCAAGCCATCGGGCTTCCCGCCCCCCGGCGCTCGCCGAGCGGCCCGCGCGGCGGGCGCCGCTCCGGCCGCCGGCCTGCCGCCCGCCACGCGCCTCGACACGCGCGCCCACTAACCAACGCCCCCGACGATCTCGGGCAAGCGCTGCGCGCCGCCCGAGGCGGCGGGGCTTGCGTCGCGCGCGCCAGGCGCGACGCACCCAACTCATCGGTCCGCGCTCATGCCCAACACCTCTTCCCGAACGACGCTGCTATGGATCGTCGCCACCGCGTTCTTCATGCAGTCCGTCGACACGACCATCGTCAACACGGCGCTGCCGTCGATCGCCCACGCGCTCGGCCAGGACGCGCTCTCGATGCACGGCGTCGTCACCGCCTACACACTGACGATGGCCACCCTCACGCCCGCGTCCGGCTGGCTCGCGGATCGCTTTGGCACGCGTCGCGTGTTCTTCGTCGCGATTGTCGTGTTCGCGCTCGGCTCGCTCTGCTGCGCGGCCGCGACGAGCGCGACGCAGCTCGTCGTCGCCCGCGTGCTGCAAGGCATCGGCGGCTCGATGCTGCTGCCGATCGGCCGGCTCGCGGTACTGCGCGGTGTGCCCGGCGACGAATACGTGGCCGCGCTCGCGTTCGTGTCGATCTTCGGCCAGATCGGGCCGATCCTCGGCCCAACGCTCGGCGGCTGGCTCACGCAGTCGATGTCGTGGTACTGGGTGTTCCTCGTCAACCTGCCGATCTGCGCGGTCGGCCTCGTCGCCGTCCACCGCTACATGCCGCGCGACGAGCCGATCGATCCTCCGCCGTTCGACTACACGGGCTACACGCTGCTGTCGAGCGCGATGATCGCCGGCTCGCTCGCGATCGACGCGTTGTCCGACGGCGGCTACACGGACTGGACCCTCGGCGTGACCGCGATCGCCGCGGCCGCGGCGATCATGTACGTCGCCCATGCGCGCCGGCGCGCGAATCCGCTCTTCCGGCTCGAACTCTTTCGCGAACCGAACTTCGCTGTCGGCCTCGCCGGCAACCTGGTCTCGCGGATCGGCATCGGCGCGACGCCCTTCCTGCTGCCGCTGATGATGCAGCTCGAATTCGGCTATTCTCCGTTGCGCTCGGGGCTCATGCTCGTGCCGGCCGCCATCGCGGGCGTGATCGCGAAGCCGTGGATCGCGCCGCTCGTTCGCCGCTACGGCTATCGCACGTTTCTGTTCGTCAACACGCTGATCGTCGGCGCCGTGATCGCGCTGTTCGCGGCGATCGGCCCCGACACGCCGCTCGTCGCCGAAATGGCGCTGATTGCGATCTTCGGCGCGATCAACTCGATTCAGATCGCGGCAATGAACAGCGTGACGCTGAAAGGCCTGCCGCACCGCGACGCGGCGAGCGGCAACAGCCTGTATTCGATGGTGCAGATGCTGTCGATGGGGCTCGGCGCGTCGGTGGGCAGCGGGCTCACGAGCCTGTTTGGCGAGCAGACCGGCTCGTCGCTGCTCGGCTTCAAGCTGAGCTTCGTTTGCGTCGGCGTGGTGACGCTCGTGTCCGCGGCGATCTTCCGGCGCATCCAGGAAGCGCCCGCGACGCGCACACGGCCCGGCCACGCGGTCGCGCACCGCTAGCCGCGCGACCGGGGGCGGCCGCCGAATGAACCGACGGGCGAATCGCGCGCTCGCGCCGCGCAATTTCTGCGACACTGGCGGCTTCGCATCACGCCGCCCTTCATGTCCTGGTATCTGTATCTGATCGAATGCGCTGACGGCAGCGTCTACACCGGCATCACGACCGACGTCGCCGCACGTTTCTCGCAGCACGCGCAAGGCAAGGGCGCGCGCTACACGCGCGCGCGCAAGCCGAGGGCCGTGCTCGCGTCGTTCGAGCTCGCCGATCGCTCGAGCGCGTCGCGCGCCGAATATTGGGTCAAACGGCTGACGCCGACGCAAAAGCGCGCGCTAGCGGGAGGCTCGCTCTCGCTCGCGTCGGTGCTGCCGGCCCCTGACGCCGGCGCGACACGCCGCGCGGACGGCGATTGCGCGACACCCGCGCCGGCAGCCGGCATCGCCGAAACGGCGACGGCCGAAGCCGCAACCGCAATCGGCGCGGCGATGACGACGGGCGGCACGGCTACCGCGGATCGCGCCGCGAAGCCGAAGAAGCCGAAGAAGGCCCCAAACGCGGCGAAAATATCGAAACAGACGGCGACCGGGTCTTCCGGGGCCCCGACGACTTCGGGAAGGAGAGCGGAACCCGCGCGCGCGCGTTCCGCCCGCGCGGCGGCCCCGCAGCGGACGCGCACCAAACAAAACCGCGCGGCCTCTTGACGAGACACGCGCGGTTTCGCGCAACCGGACGGCGCCGCGGCGAGCGCCGTCGCGCCGCTTACTTCTTGAAGTTCGCGACGCCTTCGGTGATTTCCTTGTGCGCCGCGTCGATGCCGTCCCAGCCCTCGACCTTCACCCACTTGCCCTTCTCGAGCGCCTTGTACTGCTCGAAGAAGTGCTTGATCTGATCCTTCAGGTACGCGGGCACGTCGTCGATCGACTTCAGGTTCGCCGTCATCGGGCAGACCTTGTCGTGTGGCACCGCGACGAGCTTCGCGTCGACGCCCGATTCGTCGGTCATCTTCAGCATGCCGAGCGCGCGCGCGCGGACGACCGAGCCCGCGAGCAGCGGAAACGGCGTGATGACGAGCACGTCGACGGGATCGCCGTCGCCCGACAGCGTCTGCGGAATGAAGCCGTAGTTCACCGGATAGCGCATGCCGGTGCCGATGAAGCGGTCGACGACGAGGAGGCCGAGTTCCTTGTCGGCTTCGTACTTGACCGGCTCGCTTTGCGCCGGGATCTCGATGATCACGTTGAAGTCTTGCGGCAGATCCTTGCCGGCCGGGACGTTGCTGAAGCTCATGAGCGTTCTCTGAAGTTCGGATGGGAATCGGGACGGATGGCGGCCTCGCGGGCGCCTCCGATGGAAAGCGCATTATAGCCAATCGCCCGATGGCGCTTGCGTCGCGTTCGGCCGATAATCGGCCAACGATCAGACACGGCCCGAGCAGCCGGGAGCGAGCATGGAAGAGGCGAAGCATTTCATCGCGGGCGCATGGGCGGCGCCCGCGGGCGGCGAGACGATCGCCGTGATCGATCCGTCCGACGGCGAGCCGTTCGCGCGGCTCGCGCGCGGCACGGCGCCCGACGTCGACGCGGCCGTCCACGCGGCCCGCGCCGCGTTCGGCGGCCCGTGGGGCGCGGCGAGCGCGGCCGAGCGCGGACGCATGCTCCACCGGCTGTCGATGCTCGTCGCCGCGTGCCGCGAGGAGCTCGCGCTCATCGAGTCGCGCGACACCGGCAAGCCGCTCACGCAGGCGCGCGCGGACGCCGACGCGCTCGCCCGCTATTTCGAGTTCTACGCGGGTGCGGCGGACAAGCTGCACGGCGAGACGCTCCCCTACCGCGACGGCTACACGGTGCTCACGCTGCGTGAGCCGCACGGCGTGACGGGCCACATCGTGCCGTGGAACTACCCGATGCAGATCCTCGGGCGCAGCGTCGGCGCGGCGCTCGCCGCGGGCAACGCGTGCGTCGTCAAGCCGTCGGAGGACGCGTGCCTGTCGGTACTGCGCGTCGCGGCGCTCGCGGCCGAAGCCGGGCTTCCCGCGGGTGCGCTCAACGTCGTGACGGGCTACGGCCACGAAGCGGGCGCGGCGCTCGCACGCCATCCGGGCATCGATCACATCTCGTTCACCGGCTCGCCGGATACAGGCCGCCTCGTCGCGCAGATGGCGGCCGAGCACCACGCGAGCGTCACGCTCGAGTTGGGCGGCAAGTCGCCGCAGATCGTGTTCGCCGACGCGGATCTCGACGCCGCGCTGCCCGTGCTCGTATCGGCGATCGTGCAGAACGCCGGCCAGACCTGCTCGGCCGGCAGCCGCGTGCTGATCGACAGGGCGGTCTACGAGCCGCTCGTCGAGCGTCTCGCCACCGCGTTCAACGGGCTGAAGGTCGGCCCCGGCCGCGCCGATCTCGACTGCGGGCCGCTCATCAGCGCGAAACAGCAGCAGCGCGTGTGGGATTTCCTGTCCGACGCGCAGCACGACGGCATCGTGATGGCCGCGCACGGCGAAGTCGTGCCGGACGCGCCCGAAACGGGCTTCTACCAGGCGCCCGCGCTGCTGCGCGATGTCCCGCACACGCACCGGCTCGCGCAGGAGGAAGTGTTCGGCCCGGTGCTCGCGGCGATGAAGTTCGCCGACGAGGACGAAGCGCTCGCGCTTGCGAACGGCACGCCGTACGGGCTCGTCGCGGGCGTGTGGACACGCGACGGCGCGCGCCAGATGCGGCTCGCGCGCCGGCTGCGCGCGGGGCAAGTGTTCGTCAACAACTACGGCGCGGGCGGCGGCGTCGAGCTGCCGTTCGGCGGCACCGGGCGCTCGGGCTACGGCCGCGAGAAAGGCTTCGAGGCGCTGTACGGCTTCACCGTGCTGAAGACGATCGCGCTCAAGCACGACTGAGCGGGCGCGCAATGCCGCACGGCACAGCGCGCGAGCGCGCGTCGCCGCCCGCCGTCGTCATGGCGGCGTTCGCGTTCGCAACGTTCACGACAAGATCCAGGAGACAATCGATGCGGTTGAGCGGCAAGACGGCCGTCGTCACGGGCGCAGGCTCGGGCTTCGGCGAAGGCATCGCGAAAACGTTCGCGCGCGAGGGCGCGTGCGTCGTCGTCAACGATCTGAACGCGGCGGCGGCCGAGCGCGTCGCGAGCGAAATCGCGCTCGCGGGCGGCCGCGCGCTCGCCATCGCGGGCGACGTGTCGCGCGGCGACGACTGGCGCGCGCTGCTCGACGCCGCGCTCGACGCGTTCGGCGGCGTGCACGTCGTCGTCAACAACGCGGGCACCACGCATCGCAACAAGCCGGTGCTCGACGTCACCGAAGCCGAGTTCGATCGCGTGTATGCGGTCAACATGAAGAGCCTCTTCTGGAGCGTGCAGACGTTCGTGCCGTACTTCCGCCAAGCCGGCGGCGGCGCGTTCGTCAACATCGCGTCGACCGCTGGCGTGCGGCCGCGCCCGGGCCTCGTCTGGTACAACAGCACGAAGGGCGCGATGATCACCGCGAGCAAGACTCTCGCCGTCGAGCTCGGAGCCGACCGGATTCGCGTGAACTGCGTGAACCCGGTGCTCGGCGAGACCGGCCTCACGGCCGAGTTCATGGGCGTGCCGGACACGCCGGAGAACCGCGCGCGCTTCATCGCGACGATCCCGCTCGGCCGCCTGTCGACGCCGCAGGACATCGCGAACGCGGCGCTCTATCTCGCATCCGACGACGCGGCGTTCGTCACCGGCGTGTGCGTCGAAGTCGACGGCGGCCGCTGCGTCTGAACGCGCCGCGCCGCCCGCCCGCGCTCCACCCCGCCTACCGCCATTCAAACGTGCCAGAGGAGACATCATGGCCAGCACCGCGCCGGCGTTCACGCCGACTCCGCCGTCCGCCTTCGAGGCGGCAACCTACCGCAAGGTCTCGTGGCGGCTCGCGCCGCTGCTGCTGCTCTGCTACGTGGTCGCGTATCTCGATCGCGTGAACGTCGGCTTCGCGAAACTGCAGATGGCGTCCGACCTGCATCTGTCCGACGCGGTCTACGGCCTCGGCGCGGGCATCTTCTTCGTCGGCTACTTTCTGTTCGAGGTCCCGAGCAACGTGATCCTGCACCGGGTCGGCGCGCGGGTGTGGATCGCGCGGATCATGGTCACGTGGGGCATCATCTCCGCACTGACGATGTTCGTGTCGACGCCCGCGATGTTCTACACGATGCGCTTCCTGCTCGGCGTCGCGGAAGCGGGCTTCTTCCCCGGCGTGATCCTCTATCTGACCTACTGGTATCCGGCGCACCGCCGCGGCAGGATGACCACGCTCTTCATGACGGCCGTCGCGCTGTCGGGCGTCGTCGGCGGCCCGATCTCCGGCTACATCCTGAAGACGTTCGACGGCGCGAACGGCTGGCACGGCTGGCAGTGGCTGTTCCTGCTCGAGGGCGTGCCGTCGGTGCTCGTCGGCATCCTGCTGCTGTTCGCGCTCGACGACCGGATCGCGAAGGCGGCATGGCTCGACGACGATGAAAAGGCCCTCCTCACGCGCAACATCGCGCTCGAGGACGCGCGCAAAGAAGACCTGCCGCTCGCCGTCGTGTTCGCGAGCCCGCGCGTGTGGCTGATGGGCCTCATCTATTTCTCGTTCGTGATGGGGCTCTACGGCGTCGGCTTCTGGCTGCCGACGCTGATCAAGTCGACGGGCGTGACCGACACGTTCTCGATCGGCCTGCTGTCCGCCGTGCCGTATGCGGCGGCCGTCGTCGCGATGCTCGCGATCGCGCACAGCGCGGACCGCCGCCGCGAGCGGCGCTGGCATCTCGCGATCCCCGCGGCGGCGGGCGCGCTCGGGCTCGTGCTGTCGGTCGTCTGGGCGCACGACACGATGCTCGCGATGCTCGGCCTCACGATCGCGACGATGGGCATCCTGACGACGCTGCCCCTCTTCTGGAGCCTGCCGACCGCGTTTCTCGGCGGCACGGCCGCGGCCGCGGGCATCGCGATCATCAATTCGGTCGGCAATCTGGCCGGCTTCCTGAGCCCGTACCTCGTCGGCTGGCTCAAGCAGGCGACCGCGTCGAACGACGCCGGGATGTACATGCTCGCCGGGTTCCTCTTGCTGGGCGGCCTGCTCGCGCTGTCGGTGCCGAAGGCGCTCGTCGACATCTGATTCGACGCGCGGCGCGCCCGTGCCGGCAAAAACGAAAACGGCGGCCACCAAGGCCGCCGTCTTCTTTGCGTCCCGCCCGCGCGCCGGGCGACGCCCCGGCGCGAACGCTCAAACAACCGTGATCGAGAGCGCGCTTTCGCGATAATGCTGCGCGGCCTTGTCGGTCTCGCCGAGATGCTCGAACAGGCGCGCAAGCGCGCGATGCGTGCGGATCTTGAGCGGCTCGTCGTCGGCGAGCTTCAGCGCCGATTCGAGGAACGACTGCGCCTTGCCCCACAGTTGCTGCTGCTGGCACAGCCGGCCGAGCGCGAACAGCAGGTCCGCGTCTTCCGGGCGTTCCCGGCGCCAACCCTCCGCCTTCTGGATCAGCGGCAGCGCGTCGGAGCCCGCCGTGTCCGGATAGCGGCGCAGCAGCCGCGCGTTCCAGTTGTGCGCGAGCGCGTCCTCGACGATTCGCCGCGCTTCCTGGCGGCGCTCGAGCGCGATCAGCAATTCGGCCGCGAGATCCGCGAGGCGCGGCGACTGCCGCTCGGCGGCCGACAGCGACTGCCACACTTCGAGGAGCGCGTCGGCGTCGTGCCGGCGATCGCGCAGCAGATGCTCGGCCGCCTGCTGGCGCAGACGCACGGCGGCGGCCGGATGCAGCGCCTCGCGCTTTTCGAGCGCCTTCGCGATCTTCAGCACCTCGCCCCAGTTCTTCAGTTGCTGCTGCGCGCGCAGCGCGATCTGCTGCGCATGGATGCGCTTGCCGCCCGACGCCTGCATCTCGGCGAGCGCGGCGAGCGCGCCCTCGGCGTCGCGGCCGTCCGCGCGCATGTCGGCCGTCGCGAGCAGGCGCGCGTCCTGCCATTCCTGCCCGCTCACCTTCGCGAGCCATTCGTCGCGACGCGCATACTCGTGCATCCGGTGCGTCGCCGCGGCGGCGATGAGGCTCGCCGCGCCCTGGTTCGCGTCGACCGCGAGCGCATCGCGCGCGGCCTTTTCCGCACGCGAGAAGCGGCCCGCGTACAGGTTCGCGAGCGCGTCGCGCAACGAGGCCTGCGCGCGCTCGTTGCGCATCCGCGCGCGATACGCGGCGACGCGCTGCGGCATCCGCCACACGTTGCGCACGATCCGCATCAGCGCATACAGCACGATGAAGGCGACGATGATCGCGAGCACGAAGAAGTTGAGCGACACGTCGACGCGATACGGCGGGTAGACGATCAGCACCTGGCCGGTGTCGAAGCGGCCGACCGTCGCGAGCGCCGCGGCGATCGCGAACAGCACGGCGAGCCAAATGATTCCACGCAGCGTCATGTCGTCAACCCCGGCTCTTGAACTGTTGAACCGCGTTCAGGCTCGTGTTGAGGTTCGGCACCGCGACCGTCAGCGACGCGGCGTCGACCTGCTTGAGCAGATCCTGAACGATCCGGGTGTCCTTCGACGCGCCGTCGAAGTAGCGCGCGACGGCCGCCTGCGCGGCATGCAGATCGGACTTCATCGCGCCGTCGTTGCGCGCGAGGAGCGACAGCCGCGCGCTCAGCAGGCGCAGCTTCACGTTCTCGCGCACGAAGTAGCCTTCCTCGGGCGACGCGAGCATCGCGTCCGCGTGGTCGATGCGGCGCACTTCGACGAGCGACTTCAGCTGCGCGCCGATGCCCGCCGAGAAGCCGCGCCACCACGCCTTCCAGCGCGGCTCGCCCGCCGCCGCGGCCGCCTGCTCGGCGTTCGCGGCGACGTCTGGCGTCGTTTGCGCGTGCGGCGCGATCGCTTCGCCCGCGAGCGGCAGCGCGTCGACCTTCCCGATCGCGTCGTCGAGCTTGATCGCGAGCCCGGTGAGATCCGCCGACGGCGCGGCCTTCAACCGTTCGATGTCCTGCGCGATCGCCTTGCGCACGACGACGGCCTGCGCGCTCTGCGACGACGCGAGCCGCGAATCGGCGTTCTGCAGCGCGATCAGCGCGAGCTGCGTGTTGCCCGTCAGCAGGAGCTGCTGGCTCGCGCTCGACAGCATCTGGCCGACTTCCTCGATCATCCACGCGTCGCGATTGCGCGACAGGTCCTGATACTGCTGCTGCAGCGCGGTCTGCGCGGTCTGCGCATCGGCGAGCTTGCCTTCGAGCTGCGACAGCTGCGAATCGGCCTGATGCACGCTCGCGAGCGCCTGATCGGTCTTCGTGCGGATCTCGGCCGTCTGCGCGTCGAGCGCCTTCTGCCGCTCGACCGCGTGCTGGTCGAGGCGATCGACCTTACGGTTCAGCGCATAGCCGCCGACGCCCGCCGCGGCCGCGATCACGACGACCACGAACCACAGCGCCGCGCTCGAGCCGCTGCGCCGCTCTTTCGTTTCAAACGGCGTAAACGGTTGATTCGGCGGCGCAACGGGGGCCGCGGCCGGTTTGGAAGAGACGTCTTTGGTATCGTTGGTGTCTGTCATGCGAGAAGGCATCGGAGCGGCAGTCGCCGGTTGATCGGCCTGATCGGCCAACGTACGAAACGCGCGGACGATGCGCTCATCGCCTGCGCCGGACAGCGTAATCCTATCAAAACCGAGTGCGCGCGCGGTCTCGACGATCCGCGGATGCGGCGCGACGAACTGCGCGTGCGTCAGCGCGTCGATCTCGGTCTCGTTCAAATGCTCGTGCGCGAGCTCGCGCAAATTGCGTACGCCTTCCGAGCTCGTCACGAGCCACGCGTGCGGCGCGCCCGACAGCAGCGCATGCACGCGCTCCCACGCGCCGATCGAAGGCTCCGGGCTCACGCGCCGATACGCGGCGACGAGCTCGACCTCGGCGCCCGCTTCGCGCAGCCGCTCGGCGAGCCATTCGCGGCCGCCGTCGCCGCGCACGATCAGCACGCGTTTGCCGGCGAGCTTCGCCTCGCCGTCGAACGCGCGGACGATCTCGGCGAAGAGGCTTTCGGAATCGTAGTGCGGCTCGCCGCCGCCGTCGTCCGGCTCGCGCGGCGCGATCACGCGATGCGCGCCCGCCGCGATTCCATGCCGCGCGAGCGCGGCGACGCTGCCCGGCCCGACCACGCCGATCGGCAGCGGATGCGGCCAGATCGCGCCGAGCCGCGCGAGCGCGTGATCGATCGCGTTCGGCGACACGAACACGACGAGCGCGTATGCATCGAGCCGCGCGAACGCGTCGGCGAGCGGCGCGTCGTCGGCGAGCGGCGCGATGTCGATGAGCGGAAAGTCGAGCACGTCGAGGCCCGCCGCGGCAAGCTGCGCGGCAAGCTCCGCCGATTGTCCGTCGGGGCGCGTGAGCACCGCCGTGAACGCGCGCGGCGCGCCCGCCATCACGCGCCGCCCTTTTGCGCGCTCGCCGCGACGAGCGCGTCGACGATCGCGCGCGCGCCCTGGCGCTCGAGATCGTCGGACACGGCGCGGCCGAGCGCGAGCGCGTCGGCGGGCGTCGCGGCGCGGGCCTGCGCGCGCGCGACGAGCACGCGGGCGCCGTCCGTCGTCGACACGCTGCCCGTCAGGCGCAGTTCGTCGCCCTGCCACACCGCATGCGCGGCGAGCGGCACCTCGCAGCTGCCGCCGAGCGCGCGCGACACAGCGCGCTCGGCCTCGACGGCGAGCGCGGTCGCGGCGTCGTGCAGCGGCGCGAGCCAGGCGGCGACGTCCGCGCGGCGCGCGGCGATCTCGATGCCGAGCGCGCCCTGGCCCGCGGCGGGCAGGCTGTCTTCGGCGTCGAGCAATGCGCGGATGCGCGCGGCGAGGCCGAGGCGCTTCAGGCCCGCGGCGGCGAGAATGATCGCCGCGTAGTCGCCGCGGTCGAGCTTCGCGAGCCGCGTGTCGAGATTGCCGCGCAGCGGCCGCACGTCGAGGTGCGGATGGCGCGCGCGCAGCATCGCCTCGCGGCGCAGGCTCGACGTGCCGACGACGGCGCCCGCGGGCAGTTCGGCAAGCGACGCGTAGTCGTTCGACACGAACGCGTCGCGCGGGTCCTCGCGGCTCATCACGGCCGCGAGCGCGAAGCCTTCGGGCAACTCCATCGGCACGTCCTTCAGCGAATGCACGGCGAGATCCGCGCGGCCGTCGGCGAGCGCGTTCTCGAGTTCCTTCACGAAGAGGCCCTTGCCGCCGACCTTCGAGAGCGCGCGATCGAGAATTTGATCGCCGCGCGTCGTCATCCCGAGGATTTTCACGTCGCAAGCTGGATATAATTTGCGCAGCGCATCACGCACATGCTCGGCTTGCCACATGGCGAGGCGGCTCTCGCGCGACGCGATCGTCAGCGTCGCAGGCAGCTCGGCCGAAAGAGTCTCGGAGTTCATTGCAGGGACATCGAAGGACGGGATTAGGAACGGACTATGGTAGCACGCGCGCCTTGCGCCTCCGCCCGCCGGACGGCCGGTGCGCGCGGCCCGCACGGTCTGCGTCAAGATCCCGAACGATCGTTCGGTTCGAGGCGGAATCCGGCGTCCGCACGCGGGCCCGGCCCGCAGTCGTCGCGTCGCTCGCCGCGTCGCCCGGTTTCGTCGTCCGACGAGGCCGCGCGCGACGCGCGTCACGCACCGTGCAGCGCGCGGCGCCGCGCCGCTTGATCGCGCTCGCTGTTGCTGGACCGCAGTTCCCGTTCACTCGTGCTTTCCCAAGGAAATCAATCGTGAAGTCTTCCGGATCGGCGCGCGCGACGCGCCGCAATGCTGTCTCGTCCTCCTACGCCCCGGCGACCGCCGACACCCCCGCCCGCCGCGCCGCGAAAACAGCGCGCAAGCCGAACGGCGCCGCCGCGCAAGCACTCGCGCCGGCGAACGCCGCGCACGCGAAACCGCAAGGCCGCACGCGCGAAGACAAGGACCGCCCGCTCTTCGAGGACATCCGCTATCTCGGCCGGCTGCTCGGCGACGTCGTCCGCGAACAGGAAGGCGACGCCGTGTTCGACGTGGTCGAAACGATCCGCCAAACCGCCGTCAAGTTCCGCCGCGAGGACGACAAGGCCGCCGCGCAGACGCTCGAGAAGATGCTGCGCAAGCTCACGCCCGAGCAGACGGTGAGCGTCGTGCGCGCGTTCAGCTATTTCTCGCATCTCGCGAACATCGCCGAGGACCGCCATCACAATCGCCGCCGCCGAATCCACGCGCTCGCGGGCTCCGCGCCGCAGGCGGGCACCGTCGCCTACGCGCTCGACAAGCTCAGGCAAGCGGGCGACGCGTCGCCGAAGACGATCCGGCGGTTCTTCGAAGGCGCGCTCATCGTGCCCGTGCTGACCGCGCACCCGACCGAAGTGCAGCGCAAGAGCATTCTCGACGCGCAGCACGACATCGCGCGGCTGCTCGCCGAGCGCGACCAGCCGCTCACCACGCGCGAGCTCGCGCACAACGAGGCGCTCCTGCGCGCGCGCGTGACGACGCTCTGGCAGACCCGGATGCTGCGCGACGCGCGCCTGACGGTGGCCGACGAGATCGAGAACGCGCTGTCGTACTACCGCGCGACGTTCCTCGACGAGCTGCCCGCGCTCTACGCGGACATCGAGGAGGCGCTCGCCGAGCACGGCCTGCCCGCGCGCGTGCCGGCGTTCTTCCAGATGGGCAGCTGGATCGGCGGCGACCGCGACGGCAACCCGAACGTCACCGCCGCGACGCTCGACGAAGCGATCAACCGCCAGGCCGCGGTGATCTTCGAGCATTACCTCGAGCAGGTGCACAAGCTCGGCGCGGAGCTCTCCGTGTCGAACCTGCTCGTCGGTGCGAGCGACGCATTGAAGGCGCTCGCGGCCGCGTCGCCCGACCAGTCGCCGCACCGCGTCGACGAGCCGTATCGCCGCGCGCTGATTGGCGTCTACACGCGGCTCGCGGCGAGCGCGCGCGTGCGGCTCGGCGAAGGCGCGGTGCCCGTGAGAAGCGCGGGCCGCGGCGCCGCGCCCGTGCGCGCGACGCCGTACGCGGACGCCGAGGAATTCGTCGCCGACCTGCGCGTGCTGACCGATTCGCTCGCCGTGCATCACGGCGAATCGCTCGCGGCGCCGCGCCTCGCGCCGCTCATGCGCGCGGCCGAGGCGTTCGGCTTCCATCTCGCGAGCATCGACTTGCGGCAGAGCTCGGACATCCACGAAGCGGTGATCGCCGAGCTGCTCGCGCGCGGCGGCGTCGAGCCCGACTACGCGGCGCTGCCCGAAGCGGACAAGCTGCGCGTGCTGCTCGCGGCGCTGGCGGACCCTCGGCCGCTGCGCTCGCCGTATCTCGACTATTCGGACCTCGCGATGAGCGAGCTCGGCGTGCTCGAGCGCGCGCATGCGATCCGCGCGCAGTTCGGCCCGCGCGCGGTGCGCAACTACATCATTTCGCACACCGAGACGGTGAGCGACCTCGTCGAAGTGCTGCTGCTGCAGAAGGAGACGGGCCTGTTCGAAGGCACGCTCGGCACGCCGCATGCGAACGCGCGCAACGGCCTGATGGCGATCCCGCTCTTCGAGACGATCGCCGACCTGCGCAACGCGCCCGACATCATGCGCGAGTTCTTCGCGCTGCCGGGCCTGGGCGAGCTGCTCGCGCACCAGGGCCACGAGCAGGAAGTGATGCTCGGCTATTCGGACAGCAACAAGGACGGCGGCTTCCTCACGTCGAACTGGGAGCTCTATCGCGCGGAGCTCGCGCTCGTCGATCTGTTCAGCGAGCGCGGCATCAAGCTGCGCCTCTTCCACGGGCGCGGCGGCACGGTCGGCCGGGGCGGCGGCCCGACCTACCAGGCGATCCTGTCGCAGCCGACCGGCACGGTGAACGGCCAGATCCGCCTGACCGAACAGGGCGAAGTGATCGCGAGCAAGTTCGCGAACCCGGAGATCGGCCGGCGCAATCTCGAGACGGTCGTCGCCGCGACGCTCGAGGCGACGCTCCTGCCGCACAGCAACGCGCCGAAGCAGTTGCCCGCGTTCGAGGCGGCGATGCAGACGCTGTCGGACGCCGCGATGGCCGCTTACCGCGCGCTCGTCTACGAGACGCCCGGCTTCACCGACTACTTCTTCTCGTCGACGCCGATCACCGAGATCGCCGAGCTGAACATCGGCAGCCGGCCCGCGTCGCGCAAGCTGCAGGACCCGAAGAACCGCAAGATCGAGGATCTGCGCGCGATTCCGTGGGGCTTCTCGTGGGGCCAGTGCCGGCTGCTGCTGACGGGCTGGTACGGCTTCGGCAGCGCGGTGGCCGCCTATCTCGACGGCGCGAAGGACGCCGGCGAGCGCGCGAAGCGCGTCGCGCTGCTCAAGAAGATGAACAAGACCTGGCCGTTCTTCGCGCATCTGATGTCGAACATGGACATGGTGCTCGCGAAGACCGATCTCGCGGTCGCGTCGCGTTATGCGCAGCTCGTCGCCGACAAGAAGCTGCGCAAGCACGTGTTCGAGCGGATCGTCGCCGAATGGCACCGCACGTCGGACGCGCTCGCCGAGATCACGGGCAGCGGCGCCCGGCTCGCCGCGAATCCGCTCCTCGCGCGCTCGATCAAGAACCGCTTCCCGTATCTCGATCCGCTGAACCACTTGCAGGTCGAGCTGATCAAGCGGCACCGCGCGGGCGACACGAACGCGCGCCTGCGGCGCGGAATTCACTTGACGATCAACGGGATCGCGGCCGGGCTGCGCAATACCGGCTGAGCGCTGCGCGGCCTTGCGCGCGGGCGCCGCCGTGCCGTGCGCGAGGCTCGCTTGCCGACGTCGAAACGGTGACGGCCGCGCACGTGCGCGGCCGTTTTTTTGCTCGGGGCGCTTGGTTCGCCGGACGGCTTTCGCGCGGCTGGCGCCCTGCAATCGGCGTGTGGGGCCGGCGCTGTTCGGTCACGTGCCGGGAAGGAACGGCGCCGCGCGAGGGGCGCGCCGCGCGGCTTTCTCGCGTGCTCGGGCTTGACGTCGCGCGGCTCCGCGCGCCGAGGATTCGGCGTATCGCGATCTGCGTATCGCGTTGCACGCTTGGTTCGGTTCGGTTCGGTTCGGTTCGGTTCGACTCGGCTCGGCTCGGCTCGGCTCGGCTGGGCTGGGCGCTCGGTGCTCGGTCTGGGCTCCCAGCTCCCAGCACTCGCTTATCGGTTATCGGTTATCGGTTATCAACGCTCAGATCTCAACGCCCGGCACCGCGTTCCCAGCAATCGACGCGCGCCGCGCAGGGTGCCCGGCGCCTCGACATTCCGACATTCCGACATTCCGACATTCCGACATTCCGACACTTCGACACTTCGACGCCTCGCCGTCCCGGCTTCCCCGATCTCCCAGCGCCCCGCCCATCCCCCGCCCCGCCGCCGCGTCAGCGCGCGTCGATCATCACCGCATCGAGCTCGAACGAGCCGTCCGGCCGCACGTCGAAGTACGCGCGCACCTCATCGGGCGCGCCCGCCCACAGCGCGCGGATCGCGTTCGCGCGCACGTCGGGCGTCCTCATCCGCGCGATCCAGCCGTCGAACGCGATCGGCAGGCGCCAGCGCGCCCGCACCCGCGCCGCGAAACCCGCCTGCGCGAACGACGCGAGCCACTCGTCGACGCGGTAATCGCGCACGTGCGACGCGTCGCGCAGCACCTCGACCGCCTGGAGATGCGTGTCGACGAGCGGATGATCGGCGCCCGCGATGTCGACGAACAGCACGCGGCCGCCCAGCTTCAGCACACGGCGCGCGTCGGCGAGCGCGCGCGGCACGTCGTGCCAGTGATGCGCGCTCATCCGGCTCACGATCCAGTCGAACGACGCGTCGGCGAACGGCAGCCGCTCCGCCGCGCCCTGCTCGACCCGCACGTTCGCGAGGCCGCGCTCGCGCGCCGCGGCTTCGACCGTCGCGAGCATCTGCGGCGCGAGATCGTACGCGACCACCTCCTTCGCGCCGCCGCGCGCGGCGGCGAAGCTCGCGTGGCCCGCGCCGCAGCCGAGATCCAGCACGCGCGCGCCGGGCGTCCCGGCGATCTCGGCGGCGAGCGTGTCGAGATCGGCGCCCGTCGCATGGACGGCGCTCGTCAAATAGGCGGATGCGGTCGTGCCGAACGCGTCGGCGACCTGATCGTGATGTTTCATGCGCTGACTCCTTGTCGCGTGGGGATCGCAGACGGCCGGCCGACTGCATCGGCCGCCGTGAGCCGCTACAATAGAACCCGATTTGTACCGGTACAAGACAATCGATTATCCTGGTATCCGCTCCACCAGCCTGGCGATCGGAGCACCGTATTTCCGTTCGCCCTCACGCATCGCCCGACCCAGATGAGCCGCCCGTCCGCCCCACCGTCCCTCGACTCAACGCCCGCCCGCGCGCTCGGCGAATTCATCCGCGCGCACCGCGAGCGGCTGTCTCCGCAGGCGCTCGGCCTGCCGCCCGGCCCGCGGCGCAGGACGCCGGGATTGCGCCGCGAGGAGGTCGCGCAGCTCTGCGGCGTGAGTCCCACCTGGTACACGTGGATCGAGCAGGGCCGCGAAGTGTCGGCGTCGGCCGACGCGCTCGCGCGCATCGCGGTTGCGCTGCGGCTGTCACGCGCCGAGCGCGCGTATCTGTTCGAGCTCGCCGCGCAGCGCGACCCGGCCGAGCCCGAGTTCGCGGCGACCGACGCGCCGGAAACGCTCGTCGCCGCCGTGAAGCTCATCGCGACGCCCGCGTACGTGCTCGATCGCCAATGGAACGCGCTCGCGTGGAACGACGCGGCCGCCGCGCTCTTCACCGGCTGGCTCGACGGCGAGCGCGGCGAGCGCAACCTGCTGCGCTTCACGTTCACGTCGCCCGCGGCGCGCGCGCTGATCGTCGATTGGGAAACGCGCGCGCGGCGGCTCGTCGGAGAATTCCGCGCCGACACGATTCGCCATCTGAGCGACGCGCCCACCCGTGCGCTGATCGATTCGCTGCTCGCCGAAAGCGACGCGTTCGCGCATTACTGGGCGTCGCAGGACGTCGGCGAGCGCGAAGGCGGCGAACGCGCGTTCGACCATCCGCGCGAAGGCCGCGTCGTCTATCAGCAGATGACGCTCAAGCCCGCGCATCGCGAAGACCTGAAGCTCGTCGTGCTGGTTCGGGAACACGCGTGACGGCGGGAACCCGGGCCCGCGCGCGCATGCGAACGCGAGCCGCGTCGCGCGACGCCGGGCGAAGGTTCGTCAGAACGTGATCGTCGCGGTGATCGTGTCGTTGTAGGTGCCGGGCGCGGGCGTCGTCTGCACGGGCACCTGGCCGTACACGGTGAGCGACTGCGACAGGCCGCTCCCCGTTCCCGTCGCCGTCGACGTGCCGGACGTGCCGTCGCCCCAAATCGTCGAATGCGCGGCGTCGAGATACAGCTGATAGTTGACGGCGCCGCCCCCGCCCGTGCGCTGCATCGCCCGCGACGACACGTCGCCGCTGCCGCCGCCGTTCAGCGCGATCCGGAACGCGTCGCCGTTCGTGCATTGCGCGCTGATCGTGCCCGTCGCGCTCAGCGCGCTCTGGATCACGCCCGTCGAGCCGAACGCCACGTTTGTCGCGTTGATGAAACAATCGTTGACGACGGTCGCGTTCACCGTGAATGCAAACGTACCTGCCGACGCCTGCGACGCACAAGGCGTCGGCGTCAGCGTGTAGAAGCTGTAGTTGAGCGACGTCAGCGTGCCGCCGAACGTCTGCGAATAGGTGGTGCTCGCGTTGCCGACCGTCGGCACGGTCGGCTGGTTCGCCGCGATCTGCCCGTAGATCGTGACGTTCGAGCTCGCGGTCGTGCTGAGCGCCGGCTTCACGAGCGTGAGCGAGATCGGCGTCGTGCCGTAATACGTCGAGCCCCAGCTCTGCGTGTGGCCCGAATCCTGATACAGGTCGTACTGCATCTGGTTCGATCCGTTCGTCAGATAGCGCGGCGGCGTGCCGCCGAGATTCAGGCAAACGAGCACGCTGGGCGTCAGCGTGGCGGCCGACCACGTGCAGGTGACGGTCATCGTCGCGGTGGTCGTGACGGCCGCGAGCGTGATCGGGTCGACCGAGCCGAAATCCGGCGCGGGCGTCGTGACCGAGCACGTCTCGGCGCGTGCGGCGCTCCACGGGCCCGCCATCAGCAACGCAACGAGCATCGCGAGCAGCCATTGTTTCAAATCGCGCTGCCTGAATTTTGTCATCGCCATTTTTTGACGTATCTCAAGCATTCGGACCGGCTTCAGTATAACCATCGGCACGCGCCATTCGATTTTCGGCGAACGGCATAAAGTGGCTCGACCGTCGCCGACACGCGGCGAGGAAATTCCGAATTCATCCGGATTCGTTCATCCGAATCCGGCCGACCGAATCCGGCCGACTGCACGCCGGCCGAAAAACGCCGCCCGGCGGCCGTCGGCGGCCATGCGGCTTTCACGAATTTTGCCGTCATTGCCTGAAAGTGTATTGCACCGGTTACGTAGGCTTTTCTCCCGATCATTCACCGGCATTTTCCCGTTGCCGGGAATGAAATCGTCGACTAGGCTTGTTAGGAACGCAAAAAAATCATGTCTTCGGCTTATCGCGCGCTCATTGAACGGCGCACCTGACATTTCGATGCCTGCGGCGGAATAGTGACGGGAAAATAACCATAGCTACGGAGCGATTGCGATGCATGTCCTTCAACGCCCTCTGTTGTCGGCCCTCGCCGCCGCTGTCCTCGTCGCCACGCCGTCGTTTCGTCCGGCATCGGCCGCGACTGCCACCGCCACCTTCAACGTCTCGCTGACGATCCAGGCCAACTGCACGATCTCCGCCAACCCACTGTCGTTCGGCACGACCGGCGTGCTGGCGTCGGCGGTCAATCAGCAGACGACGCTGTCCGTCACCTGCACGAACACGACGACGTACAACGTCGGCCTCGACCCGGGCAGCGTGTCCGGCTCGAGCGTCTCGAGCCGCCTGCTCGCCGGCACGGCGTCCGGCAACACCAGCACGACGGTCGGCTTCCAGCTCTATCAGAACGCGGGACACTCGACGCCGTGGGGCAACACAGTCGGCACCGACACCGTGAGCGGCACCGGCAACGGCACCGCGCAGACGCTGACCGTGTACGGCCAGGTGCCCGCACAGACGACGCCGCAACCCGACACCTACCAGACGACCATCACCGCGACCATCACGTTCTGAGCCGCCCGTGACGTCGCTCGTCCGCCGGTGGCTCGCCGTTCTCGCCGTCGCTGCCGCCACCGTCCCGGCCGCCCGCGCCGCGACGCTGCAGATCTCGCCCGTCACGGTCGAGATGGCGGCCGACAATCCGGCGGCGGGCGTCATGCTGCGCAACCCCGACGCGCGGGCGATCTACGGGCAGGTGCGCACCTTCCGCTGGAGCCAGGAGCAGGGCGACGACGTGCTCGTGCCCGCGCCGGGGCTCGTCGCGAGTCCGCCGCTGCTGCAGATCGGCGGGCAGAGCGAGCAGCTCGTGCGGCTCGTGCGCGTCGCGCACGACAAGCCGCGCGCAGAGGAAAGCTATCGCGTGCTGATCGACGAGTTGCCGACGCGCGACGCGCCCGTCGTCAACGGCATCGCGATCCGGCTGCGCTACTCGATTCCGGTGTTCGTCGCGCCCGACACCGCGCTCGGCCCGCCGAAGCTCACATGGCGTATCGTGCGCGGCGCGTCGGGCTGGCTGTTGCGCGTGGCGAACGACGGCGGGCGGCATGCGCAGGTCGCATCGGTGCGGCTCGTCGACGACGCCGGCAAGACTTACGAGATCGCCCCCGGCCTTCTCGGCTACGCGCTCGCCGGCAGCATGCGGCAGTGGCCGCTGCATCTCGACGCGACGCGGATCGTGCCGCGCATCCGCAAGGTGCGCGCGACGATCAACACCCAACCTGTCGAGGCGGACGTGAGCCCGCCTTGACGACACACTTCGACCGTTCCTCCAAACCACTCGCTCGAACGTGCCGACTGTCCGCATCGCGCATCGCTCGACGGACCCTGGGCGGCATCGACGGTTCGTCGGACTGACGATCGCACTCGCCGCCGCGACATTCGCCGCTGCCGCGGCGAGCCGGGGCGCGCACGCGCAAAGCGCATCGGCTTCGGGTGAAACCGGCGCCGAGGATGCGGCAACGCGCGCCGCGCCGGCGAGTCCGGCCGTGCTCGCGTCGGGCTCCGTGAGGACATCCGCGGGGGCGTCCGTCGATCGCGTGCTCAGCGGCGCCGCCGTGCGCGCGGGATCCGGCGGCGCATCGGCGGCGGCGGCCGGCGCGGTCGTTGCGCCCGCAACGGTTGACGCGGTGACGTCGACGGGCGGGTTCGCGGCGGTGGCGAATGGGAGCGAGTCGGTTGCGTCGTCCGTGTCGTCCGTGTCGTCTTTGTCGTCTTTGTCGTCTTTGTCGTCTTTGTCGTCTTTGTCGTCTTTGTCGTCTTTGTCGTCTGTGTCATCCTCGCCGTCCTCGTCGCACCCGTCGTTGCCGTTTTTGCAATCCTCGCCATCGGCATTGCCGTCGCCGTCCACGTCGCCTTCGCCGGCCGCATCGCCGTTGCCGTTCGCGTCGCCCACATCGCCGGCATCGCCCTCTCCGGCGACGTCGCCCTCTCCGGCGACGTCGCCCGCACCGGCCGCATCGCGCGCCTCCCCCGCTTCGGCCAACGCCCGAACCCCGCTCGCCGTGGCCGCCGCGCCCCCCGCGCTGTCCGCACCGCCCAACCCGACGACGAGCCTGCCCGTGCCCGGCGCGGACGCAACCGTGACCGCGAACGACCTGTATCTCGCCGTCTCGCTGAACGGCCAGCCGACGCACCTGATCGTGCACTTCGTCGTCGCCGACGGCCGCTTCTACGCGAGCCAGGACGACCTGAACGACATCGGCATCGCGACGTCCCGGCTGCGGCAGCCGGCGAACGCGCTCGTCGCGCTCGATGCGCTCGACTCGCTGCGCTACCGCTACGACGCGGCGCGCCAAACCATCGACCTCGACGCGCCCGACTCGCTGCGCATCCCGCACACGTTCGACACGCGCGCGCTCGCGCCGACGGTCCCCGCGAGCGCCGGCCGCGGCGTCGTGCTGAACTACGACCTGTACGCGCAGACGACCGACCGCGCGGGCGCCGCGCTCTGGCACGAAGCGCGCTACTTCGACCCGGCGGGCGTGTTCAGCAGCACGGGCGTCGCGTATTTCCAGCACGGCGGCCAGCGCTACACGCGCTACGACACGTCGTGGAGCAGGTCCGATCCGAACTCGCTCACGACGACGCAGTTCGGCGACACGATCTCGTCGTCGCTCGCATGGACGCGCTCGCTGCGCCTCGGCGGCCTGCAATGGCGCAGCAACTTCGCGCTGCGCCCCGATCTCGTGACGTTCCCGGTACCCTCGCTCGCGGGCACGGCCGTCGTGCCGTCGACGGTCGATCTGTACGTGAACGGCGTGCGCCAGTTCAGCAGCGACGTGCCGAGCGGCCCGTTCGTCATCAACAGCGTGCCGGGCATCACGGGCGGAGGCAACGCCACCGTCGTCACGCGCGACGCGCTCGGGCGCACGATCGCGACGTCGCTGCCGCTCTACATCGACACGCGAATGCTCGCGCCGGGCCTCGCGAGCTACTCGGTCGAGGCGGGCTTTTTGCGGCGCGCGTGGGGCCTGCGCTCGTTCGACTACGCGCGCCGTCCGGCCGCGAGCGCGACCGCGCGCTACGGCGCGACCGACAGCCTGACCGTCGAGGCGCATGCGGAAGCGACGCCCGGCCTCTACAACGCGGGCGCCGGCACGCTCGTGCGGCTCGGCGGCGCGGGCGTCGCGAGCGCGTCGGTCGCGCAGAGCCTCGGGCGCCTCACCGGCACGCAGGTCGGCATCGGCTATCAGCTCGTGCGCCCGCGCTTCTCGATCGACGCCGAGACGCTGCGCGCGTTCGGCAACTACGGCGACCTCGCCGCGCGCGACGGCACGCCGGTGCCGAGCGCGACCGATCGCGTGACGCTGTCGCTGCCGTTCATCCGGTCGCAGACGTTCGCGATCAGCTACATCGGTCTCAAGTACCCCGGCCTGCAGGCGTCGCGGATCGGCTCGGTGTCGTACTCGGTAAACGTCGGCAGCCTCGCGTCGATCAACATCAGCGCGTTCCAGGACTTCCATCAGCGCGACTCGCGCGGCGTGTTCCTGAGCCTGAACGTCGCGCTCGGCGACCGGACGTCCGTCAACACGAACGCCGGCCGGCAGAACGGCAAGACGGTCTACAACGTGAACGCGATGCGCGCGCCCGACTACGGCGGCGGCTTCGGCTGGAGTGCGCAGGCGGGCGACGCGGGCGGCACGCGCTACGGCCAGGCGCAAGCGCAATACCTCGGCCGCGCGGGCGAAGTGACGGCGCTCGCACAGACGATCGCGGGGCGGCAAAACGCGGCGCTCGACGTGACGGGCGCCGTCGTGCTGATGGACGGCAACGCGCACCTCGCCCGGCGCGTCGACGACGGCTTCGCGCTCGTATCGACGGACGGATCGGCGGGCGTGCCGGTGACGCACGAGAATCGCGTGATCGGCACGACCGACCGCGGCGGACATCTGCTGATCCCCGACCTGAACGCGTATCAGAACAACCGGATCGGCATCGACGCGCTGAAGCTGCCGCTCGACGCGCGCATATCCGACACGATCCGCAACGTCGTCCCGCAGTCACGCTCGGGCGTGCTCGCGCATTTCTCGATCGCGCGCGAGCCATCGGCGTCGATCGTGCTCGAGGATGCGTCCGGCGCGCCGCTGCCGCCCGGGCTTGCGGTCACGCATCGCGAAAGCGGCGCGAGCACGATCGTCGGCTACGACGGGCTCACGTTCGTCACCGGCCTCGCGGCCGTCAATCATCTGGAGATAACGGGCCGCGGCAAGCGCTGCGCAGTCGCGTTCGATTACACGCGCCCCGCCGACGGCACGCCGCCGACGATCGGGCCGCTCACCTGCGATTTGAAGTGACGCGATGCGCACGCGGGCGCGTCGCGCGATCCGCGATGGCGCGTCGGCCGACTCGGCCGGGCGCCGGCGTTCGGTCGCATCGTTTGCATCGTTTGCGCCGTTTGCGCCGTTTGCGCCGTTTGCGCCGTTTGCGCCGTTTGCGTCGTTTGCGT
Source organism: Burkholderia sp. ABCPW 111 (assembly GCF_000773065.1). NCBI lineage: Bacteria > Pseudomonadati > Pseudomonadota > Betaproteobacteria > Burkholderiales > Burkholderiaceae > Burkholderia > Burkholderia sp. ABCPW 111. The sequence continues at coordinate 29,059 of NZ_JPWT01000092.1, forward strand.
CGTTTGCGTCGCTCGCACGTTCACACCGTTCGCCCCGATTGCGCCGCCGTATCTATCAGGCGACGCCGCGTCCATGACAGCGGCCGCCGCTCGCGACCGCCGCGAGCGGCGCACCCATCGCGCACCCATCGCGCACCCATCGCGCCCGCCGCGCAAGCGCCCCCGCGCCGGCCCGCCGTATCGCCCGTCGCCGTGCAGCCCGCCCGCACGCGCGCCGAAACCGCCGGCGCACGCGCTCCGCCCCCTCGCGCCGCCCCGACCGCGCCCCACCGGCCGCCCACCGCGCGAATGCTAGAATCCGCGTTGTCCGTTCGCGGCGCGCGCCGCTCCACTCCCCTTTCAAGAATCGCCATGACGTCCCAACTGCACAAAAAGGGCGAGGCCTGGTCGGCCCGCTTTTCGGAACCGATGTCCGAGCTCGTCAAGCGCTATACGTCGTCGGTTTTCTTCGACAAGCGCCTCGCGCTCGTCGACATCGCCGGCTCGCTCGCGCACGCGAACATGCTCGCCGCGCAGAAGATCATCAGCGCCGACGATCTCGCCGCGATCGAGCGCGGGATGGCGCAGATCAAGGGCGAGATCGAGCGCGGCGAATTCGAATGGCAGCTCGATCTCGAGGACGTCCACCTGAACATCGAGGCGCGCCTGACCGCCCTCATCGGCGACGCCGGCAAGCGCCTGCACACGGGCCGCTCGCGCAACGACCAAGTCGCGACCGACATCCGCCTGTGGCTGCGCGGCGAGATCGACCGCATCGGCGGCTTGCTGAACGACCTGCGCGGCGCGCTCATCGACCTCGCCGAAAAGAACGCCGACACGATCCTGCCGGGCTTCACGCACCTGCAGGTTGCGCAGCCCGTCACGTTCGGCCATCACCTGCTCGCGTACGTCGAGATGTTCTCGCGCGACGCGGAGCGCATGCGCGACTGCCGCGCGCGCGTGAACCGCCTGCCGCTCGGCGCGGCCGCGCTCGCGGGCACGAGCTATCCGATCGACCGTCACGCGGTGGCCAAGTCGCTCGGCTTCGACGGCATCTGCGCGAACTCGCTCGACGCCGTATCCGATCGCGACTTCGCGATCGAATTCACGGCGGCGGCGGCGCTCGTGATGACGCACGTGTCGCGCTTCTCCGAGGAGCTGGTGCTGTGGATGAGCCCGCGCGTCGGCTTCATCGACATCGCCGATCGCTTCTGCACGGGCAGCTCGATCATGCCGCAGAAGAAGAACCCGGACGTGCCCGAACTCGCGCGCGGCAAGACGGGCCGCGTGAACGGCTACCTGATGGCGCTGCTCACGCTGATGAAAGGCCAGCCGCTCGCGTACAACAAGGACAACCAGGAAGACAAAGAGCCCCTCTTCGACACGGTCGACACGGTTGCCGACACGCTGCGGATCTTCGCGGAGATGGCGGCGGGCATCACGGTGAAGCCGGACGCGATGCGCTCGGCGGCGCTGCAGGGCTTCTCGACCGCGACGGATCTCGCCGACTATCTGGTCAAGCGCGGGCTGCCGTTCCGCGACGCGCACGAGGCGGTCGCGCATGCGGTGAAGGTCTGCGACGCGCGCGGCATCGATCTCGCGGACCTCTCGCTCGACGAAATGAAGCAGGAGCTGCCGAACGTCGCGCACCTGATCGGCGACGACGTGTTCGACTATCTGACGCTCGAAGGCTCGGTCGCGAGCCGCAACCATCCGGGCGGCACCGCGCCGGACCAGGTGCGCGCGGCGGCGAAGGCGGCGCGCGCGGCGCTCGGCAAGTAAGCTCGCATGCACGTGGCGGACACCGAATGGTGTCCGTCTTTTTTATTTGCCGGGCGAAACGCCGGGCAGCCCACAAAGCGATGCGCGCCCGGCCGCGCCGATATGCGCCGGCGGCTCGTCGCGATCGACGGGCACACGGCTAACGCGAAACCGGGCGCGGCAAGCGACACGCGGCGATCGCCGCGACGGCGCGCACCGCTTTCGGCTGCCCGCGCGCTCGGCGACCACGCTGGCGACGCCGCCCGAACGCGCGACGGTGCGCAGCCCGCGGCCCACGCCTCGATACACGGACGACAACCCATGTTCTCAGCGGCAATCTTCGATATGGACGGCCTGCTCGTCGATTCCGAGCGGACCATCATGAATACGTGGATCGACGTCTCGCGCGCGCACGGCGTCGCGCTGTCGTCCGCCGACTATCTGCAGATCGTCGGCCGCTCGTTCCGCGAAGGCCAGACGATCCTCGCCGGCCTGCTCGGCGACGACGCGTTCCGCTCGGTGTCCGCGCAGGTGCGCACGCAGCTCGCCGCACCGCTGCCTCATCCGAAGTTTCCGCTGAAGGCGGGCGCGCACGCGCTCCTGACGACGCTCGCCGACGCCGGCGTGCCGTGCGCGGTCGCGTCGTCGTCCACGCGCGACGTGATTCGCACGCGGCTTCACGCGGTCGGCGTGCTGGAGCGCTTCGCCGCGATCGCGGGCGGCGACGAAGTGGAGCGCGGCAAGCCCGATCCGGCCGTCTACCGGCTCGCGGCCGAACGGCTGAACCTGCCCGCGCACGCGTGCGTCGCGTTCGAGGACAGCGATTTCGGCGCGCTCGCCGCAACGCGCGCGGGCGCGTCTGTCGTCACCGTGCCGGACCTGAAGGCGCCGACGCCCGAGATCGTCGCGCTGAGCCTGCGCGTGCTCGATTCGCTCGACGACGCGGTCGCGCTCGTGCCCGCGTGGTTCGGGCCGCACGCCGCGCACGCGTGAGCGGACGCGGCGCCGCCGCGCAGCGGACACGCAAGATCGACACGAGGATGGCGGCGGGCGGCCTCACCGGCGCGCGCCAAAGAAACGGGAGACGAACCCCGGCCGCGGTGCGCTGAGCGCTCAGCGATTGTTGACCGTCTCCGAGAACCGCTTGAGCGTCGCGACGCGCGCGCCGATCAGATCCACGCGCCCGTCCTCGCTGATAAGCGGCGTCGTCGCGTCGCGAAACGCGGCCCACTCGCGCTGCGCGGCGACGAGCGTCGGCAGCGAGGCCGCAGGCATCCGCGCCTGCAATTTCGCGTAATAGCGGTTCATGTCGAAGAGCGCATGCTCGCAAGCCGCATCGCGCATGCAAGGCCGCACGCGGTGCACGGCGCCCTTGTCGCCGCCCGGCTGCGCGTAGCGGTCGGCGGCGCCGCGCAGCGCGAGCGCGCGGTCGCGCACCGGCTGCAGCCGCATGTCGGCGCTCGCCATCGCGTACATCGTCCCCTGCGTCGTCTCGTAGACCGCGCGCACCAGATGCGCCTCGTCCTTGCGCCACGCGAGCCAGCGGCGCTGGCTCTCCTGCCAGCCGCGCCGCGCGTCGGCGGGCGCCGCCTTCTGCAGCCGCTGGTACGCGGCGTCGACTTCGCCGAGCCACCGCTGACGCGCCTCGTCCATGCACTGGATCTGGCCCGCCGTCGACGAGCGGTCGCGCCGCGCGAGACACTGCCGCATCGCGACGTCGATCGGATCGGCCGCCGCGACTTCCGCGTGCGCCGCGCCCGCCGCGAGCCATCCGGCGAGCGCGGCGGCGGCCAGGCGCGCGAGCGTCTTGCGGACTGCCGTCATCGTCAATCGCGCACGCAGTCGACGTAGTACTCGATGCGCCCGTTCATCTCTTCCGCGACGAGACCGTGGATGTCGGTGTGAAAGCCCGGGAAGCGCTCGTTGAAATCGCGCGCGAACCGCAGGTAGTTGACGATCGTCTTGTTGAAGCGCTCGCCCGGAATCAACAGCGGAATGCCCGGCGGATACGGCGTCAGCAGGATGCTCGTCACGCGCCCTTCGAGCTCGTCGAGCGGCACGCGGTCGATCTCGCGGTGCGCGAGCTTCGCGAACGCGTCGGACGGCTTCATCGCCGGCTCCATGTCCGACAGGTACATCTCGGTCGTGAGGCGCGCGATGTCGTTCGCGCGGTACACGTCGTGAATCTGCGTGCAGAGATCGCGCAGGCCGACGCGCTCGTAAAGCGGATACTGCGCGACGAACTCGGGCAGCACGCGCCAGAGCGGCTGGTTGTTGTCGTAATCGTCCTTGAACTGCTGCAGCTCGGTCACCATCGAGTTCCAGCGGCCCTTCGTGATGCCGATCGTGAACATGATGAAGAACGAGTACAGGCCCGTCTTCTCGACGATGATCCCGTGCTCGGCCAGATACTTCGTGACGATCGCGGCCGGAATGCCCGTCTCGCCGAATTCGCCGTCGACGTCGAGCCCCGGCGTGATGATCGTCGCCTTGATCGGATCGAGCATGTTGAAGCCTTCCGCGAGCGGGCCGAAGCCGTGCCAGCGATCGTTCGGCTTCAGCAGCCAGTCGGCGCGCGAGCCGATCCCCTCGTCCGACAGGTTGTCCGGGCCCCACACGCTGAAGAACCAGTCGGCGCCGTACTCGGCGTCGACCTTGCGCATCGCGCGGCGGAAGTCGATCGCCTCGGCGATCGATTCCTCGACGAGCGCGGTGCCGCCCGGCGGCTCCATCATCGCGGCCGCGACGTCGCACGACGCGATGATCGCGTACTGCGGGCTCGTCGACGTGTGCATCAGGTACGCCTCGTTGAAGCGGTGCTTGTCGAACGTGCGGTTCTCCGAATCCTGCACGACGATCTGCGACGCCTGCGAAATGCCCGCGAGCAGCTTGTGCGTCGAGTGCGTCGCGAACACGAGCGCGCCCGTGCGCGGCCGGCCCGCGCCGATCGCATGCATGTCCTGGTAGAACGGGTGGAACTCCGCGTGCGGCAGCCACGCCTCGTCGAAGTGCAGCGTGTCGACGAGGTCGCCGAGCAGATCCTTGATCTGCTCGACGTTGTAGACCACGCCGTCGTACGTGCTCTGCGTGATCGTCAGGATTCGCGGCTTCGCGTTCGGGTTCTTCGCGAGCGCCTCGCGCGCGAACGGGTTCGCCTCGATCTTCTTGCGGATGTTCTCCGGCTTGAACTCGTCGCGCGGAATCGGCCCGATGATGCCGAAGTGATTGCGCGTCGGCGTGAGGAACACGGGGATCGCATGCGTCATCGTGATCGCGTGCAGGATCGACTTGTGGCAGTTGCGATCGACGAGCACGATGTCGCCTGGAGCGACGGTCGCGTGCCAGACGATCTTGTTCGACGTCGACGTGCCGTTCGTCACGAAGAACAGGTGATCGGCGCTGAAGATCCGCGCGGCGTTGCGCTCGGACGCGGCCACGGGGCCCGTGTGGTCGAGCAGCTGGCCGAGCTCGTCGACCGCGTTGCAGACGTCCGCGCGCAGCATGTTTTCGCCGAAGAACTGGTGGAACATCTGGCCGAGCGGGTTCTTCAGGAACGCGACGCCGCCCGAGTGGCCGGGGCAGTGCCACGAGTACGAGCCCTCGTCGGCGTACTTGACGAGCTCCTTGAAGAACGGCGGCGAGAGCGAATCGAGATAGACCTTCGCTTCGCGGATGATGTGGCGCGCGACGAACTCCGGCGTGTCCTCGAACATGTGGATGAAGCCGTGCAGCTCGCGCAGGATGTCGTTCGGCAAATGGCGCGACGTGCGCGTCTCGCCGTACAGGAAGATCGGGATGTCCGCGTTGCGGCGGCGCACCTCGGTCACGAACGCGCGCAGCTCGATGATCGCCGTCGCGAGCTCGGGCAGCTCGCCGTCCGCGCCGATTTCACCGAGCATCAGCTCGTCGTCGTCGATCGACAGGATGAAGCACGACGCGCGGCTCGACTGCTGCGCGAACGACGTCAGGTCACCGTAGCTCGTGAGGCCGAGCACTTCGACGCCTTCTTTCTCGATCGCCTCCGCCAGCGCCCGGATGCCGGAGCCCGAGATGTTCTCGGAGCGAAAATCTTCGTCGATGATGACGACGGGAAAACGAAACTTCATGGGCGATTCTCCAAAAAGAACGACCGCGGCGCGCGGGCATGAACAGGCCCTGGCGCAGCGGTCACCCGGACTGGCGATAGGTCAGATCGATATGCAAGCAGATCAGGTTTTCGGCAGCGTGACACCGCGCTGTCCCTGATACTTGCCGCCGCGGTCGGCGTACGACACGTCGCAGACTTCGTCGCTCTCGAAGAAGAGCACCTGCGCGACGCCCTCGTTCGCGTAGATCTTCGCGGGCAGCGGCGTCGTGTTCGAGAATTCGAGCGTCACGTAGCCTTCCCATTCGGGCTCGAACGGCGTCACGTTGACGATGATCCCGCAGCGCGCGTACGTCGACTTGCCGAGGCAGACGGTCAGCACGGTGCGCGGAATGCGGAAGTACTCGACGGTGCGCGCGAGCGCGAACGAGTTCGGCGGAATGATGCACACGTCGCCCTTGAAATCGACGAACGAGCCTTCGTCGAAGTTCTTCGGATCGACGATCGTCGAATTGATGTTCGTGAAGATCTTGAATTCGTCCGCGCAGCGGATGTCATAGCCGTAGCTCGACGTGCCGTAGCTGACGATCCTGCGGCCGTCCTCGGCGGCGCGAACCTGATCGGGCACGAACGGCTCGATCATCTTGTGCTCTTCGGCCATGCGCCGAATCCACTTGTCGGACTTGATGCTCATAAAAAGGCGCCGGAAAACGCTGCGTGTCTGGATGAATGCCGCCGGACGTTCCGGCGGCCGTGAAAGGCGCACATTTTACGCGATCGCGAACGGACCGACTCGCGTCATTGCCGCACGACGCCGCACGCGAGCGCGGGCCCCGCGCCGTGCTGCGGGAACGCCGGGTCGCCCGGATCGCGGTGGACGAGCACCGAGCGGCCGAGCACCGAGCGCACGCCGTCGAGCGCGACGTCCGGCGCGACGATGAAGCCCGCCGCGACGCCGTTCGCATCCGCGTGGATGTTGCCGAGATCGCCGCCGACGCGCGCGCCCGCGCGCAGGCGGTCCGCCGCGGGCGCGAACACGGCGCCCGCGCTCGAGCCGTCGGCGGCGTTGCAGTCGCCGCGCTCGTGGATTTGCAGCGCGTGATCGGTGTTGGGCGGCAAGCCCGCGAAGTTGTACGTGACCTGCACGCCGTCGGGCCGCTCGGCGAGCGTCACGGTGCCGCGCGCCTGGCTGCCGACCGTCGGCTGGAGCAGCGCGTCGGCGCGCTTTTCGTGTTGCGATGCAAAAGTGGTGCAGCCGGCCAAAAGGCCGATGGCGGCCAGGACAAGCGGCGCATTGAGCGCGAGCCACCCCGGCACGCCGTCGAGTCGTCGTTTCATGCGATCCTCATGCCGGGCGGAACGCTCGGACGAGCGCCCGCCGGGCCGGTAAAGGGGACCTTCGGGAAAGTCGTCATGATACCGTGACTCGCCACGCCGCCGACACCGTCCGACGCGGCCCTGCCGGGATTTTACGTATTTTGTACAACGATCGTCGGAAACTTCGACGACATGTCCCGCGCGCGCTCGGCGATCGCGATCGCGACGCCCCGCGCGATCGCGCGGTAGCGCTCGGCGAGCTTGCCTTGCGGGTCCGCGACGACGGTCGGCGCGCCGCTGTCCGCCTGCTCGCGGATGCGGATGTCGAGCGGCAGGCTGCCGAGCACGGTCACGCCGTACTCCCGCGCCATCCGCTCGGCGCCGCCCGCGCCGAACACGTGCTCCTCGTGCCCGCAGTTCGAGCACACGTGGATGCTCATGTTCTCGACGATGCCGAGGATCGGGATGTTCACCTTCTCGAACATCTTGAGGCCCTTCTTCGCGTCGAGGAGCGCGATGTCCTGCGGCGTCGTGACGATCACGGCGCCCGTCACCGGCACGCGCTGCGCGAGCGTGAGCTGGATGTCGCCCGTGCCGGGCGGCATGTCGACGATCAGATAGTCGAGATCGCGCCAGTTGGTCTGGCGCAGCAGTTGCTCGAGCGCCGACGTCGCCATCGGGCCGCGCCACACCATCGGATTGTCCTCGCCGACCAGAAAGCCGATCGAGTTCGCCTGCAGCCCGTGGCCGACGAGCGGATTCATCGATTTGTTGTCGGGCGACTCCGGCCGCTCGTGAATGCCGAGCATCGTCGGCAGCGACGGACCGTAGATGTCGGCGTCGAGGATGCCGACCGACGCGCCTTCCGCCGCGAGCGCGAGCGCAAGGTTCACGGCCGTCGTGCTCTTGCCGACGCCGCCCTTGCCGGACGCCACCGCGACGATGTTCTTCACGTTCGGCAACAGTTGCACGCCGCGCTGCACCGCATGCGCGGCGATTTCCTGCGACACGGCGACGCGCGCGTCGCGCACGCCCGGCACGGCGGACAACGCCGCGGCGACCCGCGCGCGCGCGTCGTCGAACTGGCTCTTGGCCGGATAGCCGAGCACGACGTCGGCCGAAACGGCGTCGCCGTCGATCGTCACGTTGCGGATGCCGCGGTGCGCCGCGTACGGGCGGCCGGTGTTCGGGTCGACGACTGCCGCGAGTGCGGCGTCGACGAGCGCCCTGTCGATACTCATCGAAACTCCGTGGGAACGTCGCTCAAAATCGCCTAAAACGTCAACTACCTTCAAATATCAGAGCGAAAAGCGAGAAAAGTGAAAGAATTTATTGCACGCCATTGCGGAAAGCCGACTTGCGGAGCAATCTTCGCGGGCGGCGCGCTTCGGGGCCACATCGGGGCCACACCGCCTATATTGTAGAGGCTGGGGCGCGCTTGGTCCTAACAGCCATCCTGGCGAACGGGGCTTGTCCGCAATCGCGGCAGGCCCGGCCGCCCGGAGCAGGACTGATCGATGCGCTCGCGCCCGCACAGCCGGCGCGCGGGCAACCCCCGCCGAAAGAGCGGTTCTTTTTTGTTCTTGTCGAGTCACTCAAGAGAGGAAACCAAGATGAATACCAAAATCGCGACGCGCTTGTCCGTTTTCGCTCTCGCCGGCGCCCTGCTGGCGGGTTGTGCAACCCCGCAAGGCACCAACACGGCTGTCGGCACCGGTACCGGCGCCGCGCTCGGCGCGGGCATCGGCGCGCTGGCGGGCGGCGGCAAGGGCGCCGCGATCGGCGCCGGCGTCGGCGCGCTCGTCGGCGGCGTGACGGGCTACAACTGGCAAGCGATCAAGAACAAGCTCGCGCCGTCCGCGCAACAGACGGGCACGCAGGTCACCGAACAGCCGGACGGCTCGCTCAAGCTGAACGTGCCGAGCTCGGTCACGTTCGCGACCGACCAGTATGCGATCACGCCGGCGTTCACGCCGCTCCTGAACGACCTCTCGTCGACGCTGAACCAGAACCCGCAGATCACCGCGTCGGTCGTCGGCTACACCGACAGCACGGGGTCGGCCGCGCACAACCAGACACTGTCGCAGAATCGCGCGCAAAGCGTCGTGAACGCGCTGTCGCAGCGCGGCGTCGCGGGCGGCCGCCTGTCGGCGCAAGGCATGGGCGCGTCGAACCCGATCGCCGACAACGCGACGGAAGCCGGCCGCGCGCAGAACCGACGCGTCGAGATCTACCTGCGCGCTCCGCAAGCGGCGCAGTAATTTCGACCGCCGGAGAATGGCGCGCCGAGCCCCGCCGGACAAGGCTTTCGAGGCAGCTCGTAACAACTCGAAAAATTTTTCGAACTTCTTCCGAGCTGCGTAGTCTGTCTTTACGGTACGTGACTGGTGCTGCCGGCGCGTCACCATTCTCCTCTTGTCGTTGTTGCTCCGGGGCAAAGTCCGCCCCGGTTTTTTTTGCCCGCACGCAACCGCGCTGCGCCGCAACATCCGACCGCCCTGCCGCGTTGCCAGCCGACGCAAACATAGCCGCTTTACGCGCGGCTTTCAATTCGCCGAATATTACGATTCGTGACGCGCCGGCGAGCGCCGCGCCGCGACCCGGCCGGAAGTGCGCAGCTGCGCGCGGCCGGCCCGCACTTCGGCCAAGCGGCCGCCCTGCTAGAATCGCAGCTTCCCTACGATTTTCCCCAAGCAGTCCCTTCAGAGACCCTATGTCCGCATCCGACCTCAACTCCGTGCAGGCAGGCGCGCCGCAAAGCCGGCGCCAGATCCTCGCCACGTCCGCGCTGCCCTATGCGAACGGGCAGATTCACATCGGCCACCTGGTCGAGTACATCCAGACCGACATCTGGGTGCGGACGATGCGAATGCACGGCCACGAGATCTACTACATCGGCGCGGACGACACGCACGGCACGCCCGTCATGCTGCGCGCCGAGCAGGAGGGCGTGACGCCGAAGCAGCTGATCGAGCGCGTGTGGCGCGAGCACAAGCGCGACTTCGACAGCTTCGGGGTGTCGTTCGACAACTTCTACACGACCGATTCGGACGAGAACCGCGTGCTGAGCGAGAAGATCTATCTCGCGCTGAAGGAGGCGGGCTTCATCGCCGAGCGCGAGATCGAGCAGGCATACGACCCCGTCAAGGAAATGTTCCTGCCGGACCGCTTCATCAAGGGCGAGTGCCCGAAGTGCCATGCGAAGGACCAGTACGGCGACAGCTGCGAGGTGTGCGGCACGACCTACCAGCCGACGGATCTCGTCAATCCGTACTCGGTCGTGTCCGGCGCGACGCCCGTGCGCAAGACGTCGACGCACTACTTCTTCCGCCTGTCCGATCCGCGCTGCGAGGCTTTCCTGCGCGAATGGGTGAGCGGCCTCGCGCAGCCCGAGGCGACCAACAAGATGCGCGAATGGCTCGGCGACGCGGGCGAAGCGAAGCTCGCCGATTGGGACATCTCGCGCGACGCGCCGTACTTCGGCTTCGAGATCCCCGGCGCGCCCGGCAAGTATTTCTACGTGTGGCTCGACGCGCCCGTCGGCTACTACGCGAGCTTCAAGAACCTGTGCGAGCAGCGCGGCATCGATTTCGACGCGTGGATCAAGAAGGATTCGACGACCGAGCAGTATCACTTCATCGGCAAGGACATCCTGTACTTCCACACGCTGTTCTGGCCCGCGATGCTCGAGTTCTCGGGCCACCGCACGCCGACCAACGTGTTCGCGCACGGCTTCCTGACCGTGGACGGCGCGAAGATGTCGAAATCGCGCGGCACGTTCATCACCGCGCAAAGCTACATCGACACGGGCCTGAACCCCGAATGGCTGCGCTACTACTTCGCCGCGAAGCTGAACGCGACGATGGAAGACCTCGACCTGAACCTCGAGGACTTCCAGGCGCGCGTGAACAGCGACCTCGTCGGCAAGTACGTGAACATCGCGAGCCGCGCGGCGGGCTTCCTGCTCAAGCGCTTCGACGGCCGCGTGCAGGACAGCGCGATGAACCATCCGCTTCTCGCGACGCTGCGCGACGCGGTGCCGCAGATCGCCGCGCACTACGAGGCGCGCGAGTACGGCCGCGCGCTGCGCCAGACGATGGAACTCGCGGATGCGGTCAACGGCTACGTCGACACCGCGAAGCCGTGGGAACTCGCGAAGGACCCGGCGAACGCGGTCGCGCTGCACGAAACGTGCAGCGTGAGCCTCGAGGCGTTCCGCCTGCTGTCGCTTGCGCTCAAGCCCGTGCTGCCGCGCGTCGCGCAAGGCGTCGAAGCGTTCTTCGGCATCGCGCCGCTCGTGTGGGCCGACGCGAACCGGCCGCTGTCGTCCGAGCAGCCGATCCGCGCGTATCAGCACCTGATGACCCGCGTCGATCCAAAGCAGATCGACGCGCTTCTCGCCGCGAACCGCGGCTCGCTGCAAGGCACCGCCGCGGCCGACGCGGGCGCGGCGAACGGCGGCGGCAACGTCGCGAAGAATGCGAAAAGCGCGAAGGCCGCGAACGCGACGAACGCGGCGGCGCCCGCCGACGACGATGCATCGCCGATCATCGCGATCGACGATTTCGCGAAGATCGATCTGCGCATCGCGAAGATCGTCGCGTGCCAGGCCGTCGAAGGCTCGGACAAGCTGCTGCAGCTCACGCTCGACGTCGGCGAGGAGAAGACCCGCAACGTGTTCTCCGGCATCAAATCCGCGTACCAGCCGGAGCAGCTCGTCGGCAAGCTGACGGTGATGGTCGCGAACCTCGCGCCGCGCAAGATGAAGTTCGGCGTGTCGGAGGGAATGGTGCTCGCCGCGTCGGCGGCCGACGAGAAGGCCGAACCGGGCCTCTACATTCTCGAGCCGCATAGCGGCGCGAAGCCCGGCATGCGCGTGAAGTAAGCGAGCGCATCGACGCGATAGATCCGGAGGGCCGCTTTCGCGGCCCTCCGCGTTTCTGCGGGAACGTACGCGGCATGGCGCAGTCGCATGCATCGCGCATCGCGCATCGCGCATCGCGCATCGCGCATCGCGCATCGCGCATCGCGCATCGCGCATCGCGCATCGCGCATCGCGCATCGCGCATCGCG
>NZ_JPWT01000093.1:0-40419 GCF_000773065.1 Burkholderia sp. ABCPW 111
CGACCGCCGACCGCCGACCGCCGACCGCCGACCGCCGACCGCCGACCGCCAACCGCCAACCGCCAACCGCCAACCGCCAACCGCCAACCGCCAACCGCCAACCGCCAACCGCGATTGTCGCCAATCGCCCAACAACTAAACGCCAGTCGTTCAAGCCTGCCGACAGTCAGCGCGCCCACGGACGACCAGCCGCCGTCGATCGTTAATCGCCACTCAATCGCGAGCCTCTGGCAGGCTGTTGAAAAACTACTTTGAAGGGGGGGCTCGCAGACGGTTTCGCGGGTCGTCTACCTCTTCCCGAAGTTGCGCGAGCGGCTTGTAGAGCGTTTTACGAGGGCGGAAATTGTCAGCTGTAGTTCTCGCGAGAGAATTTCAATAGCCTGCTAGCCACCGGCCGCCGTTTCCATTCGATTCATCACTCGCGGGCGCGCTCGCGCATCGCGACGGGCCGACGCAGCGGCTAGGCCAACACCCCCCGGCGGCCCGCAAGCTCGCTTGCGCGAAGGCGCGATGGCCGCATGAAACAAAGCCGCCCGAGATGCGCGGGCGGCTTCTTGGTTTTCTCGCTCTATGGTCGAGTCGCGGCCGGCCATTCGTCCGGTCGAGCGCCGTGCGGCAGGCGTTCAGGCCGCCGCGCCGCTGCCGGACAAGCGCGCCTGCCGCTGATACAGCACCGTCGACAGCGCGACGCCCGCCGCCGCCGCGACGGCCGCGCACAGGAACACCTGCGGATAGCCGAACGCGCCCGCGACGTAGCCGGCGAGCGGCCCCGTGATCCCGAGCGACAGATCGAGGAACACCGAATACGCGGACAGCGCCGCGCCGCGGCTCGCGGGCGGCACGAGCGCGACCGCCTCGACGCCGAGCGCCGGGAAGATCAGCGCGAAGCCGAAGCCCGTCAGCGCCGCGCCGACGAGCGCGACGTGCGGCACGGGCGCGAGCCACAACATCAGCAGGCCCGCCGATTCGAACGCGAACGACACGATCGCGACGCGGAACCCGCCGTGCGTCTTGATCGTGTTCGCGAACAGCAGGCGCGCGCCGATGAAGAGCGTGCCGAACACGGTCAGCGACAGCGCCGCGTTCGGCCAGTGGCGCTCCGCGTAGTAGAGCGTGATGAACGTCGCGATCGAGCCGAAGCCGGCCGAGCCGAGCGCGAGGCCGAGGCCGTGCGGCAGCACGCGGGTGAACACGCTCGCGTACGACATCCGCTCGCCGTGCACGAGCGGCACGGGCGCGATCAGCCGGGCGAGGTAATAGCCGAGCGCCGCGAGCGCGATCACGAGCACGCCGAGCACGGCGGGAATCAGCGCATGCGAGATCGCGACACCGACGGGCGCGCCGATCGCGAGCGCGCCGTACGTCGCGATGCCGTTCCACGAGATCACCCGCGCGTTGTTCGCGGTGCCGACGCGGCCGATTCCCCACAGGATCGCGCCCGTGCCGACGAGGCTTTCCCCGACGCCGAGCACGAGCCGGCTCGCGACGAGCAGCGCGATGCTCGCGGCCGGCCAGCGCACGAATGCGAAGGCGGACAGCAGCAGCGCGCCGCTCGCGCCGCATGCGGCGAGCCCGCGCAGCACGGTGCGCTTCGGGCCGAGCGTGTCCGCGAAGCGTCCGGCGAGCGGCCGCGACGCGAGCGTCGCGAAGTACTGCACGCTGATCGCCGCGCCCGCGATGATCGCGGAAAAGCCGAGCTCGTCATGGACGAAGCCGGGCAGCACCGCGAGCGGCAGGCCGATCGTCAGGTAGCAGACGAACGTAAACGAAACGACGGAAACGATCTGCAGCGTCGTCGCGAACGCGCTGCGCGGGGAGGGGGCGGAATCGGCGGACATTGGGGGACGGAACGAAGACGCGCATCCATTTGATGCGAAAGCCGAATTTTTACATGGAACCGGTTTTCTTGCATGTACCGCTTAGTTAAACGGTGTGCAAAGCGGCATATCGTCGCAGCGATATAAGCCGCATGCGCGCTCGGCTATGGGTTCCGGAATTTGACGGTGATAGCGTGCGAAATATGACGAAGACGCCGACGGCGGCGGTGCGCGCGCCGCTTGAGCACGGCGCGCGCCGCCGCCGTCCGGGCGTGTCCCCATTTTCGAGAACGACGCAACATGAGTGAGCCGATCCGTTTCTACCATCGTCAGGCGATCCGCGAAATCGGCGGCGCGAACGTCACCCGCACGGTGCTTCAGTATCTGCGCGAGGACGCGCGTTGCACCGGCACGAAGGAAGGCTGCGCGGAAGGCGACTGCGGCGCGTGCACGGTCGTCGTCGGCGAACTGAACGACGCGGGCGGCGTCGATTTCAAGGCGGTCAACGCGTGCATCCAGTTCCTGCCGACGCTCGACGGCCGCGCGCTCTTCACGGTCGAGGATCTGCGCCAGCCGGACGGCACGCTGCATCCGGTGCAGGACGCGCTCGTCGAATGCCACGGCTCGCAGTGCGGCTTCTGCACGCCGGGCTTCGCGATGTCGATGTGGGCGCTGTACGAGACGCACGGGCACGAAGCGTCGCGCACGGGCCGGACGACGCCGTCGCGCGCCGAGATCGCCGACGCGCTGACGGGCAATCTGTGCCGTTGCACCGGCTACCGGCCGATCATCGACGCGGCCGTGCGGATGTTCGACGCACCGCCGCCGAAGGCGAGCGTCGACGTCGCCGCGCTCGCGCGCACGCTCGCGTCGCTGCGCCGCGACGACACGTTCCACTACGAGCACGCGGGCCAGTCGTTCGACGCGCCGCGCACGCTCGACGCGCTCGCGCGGCTGAAGGCCGACAAACCGGCCGCGCGCGTGCTAGCGGGCAGCACCGACGTCGGCCTGTGGGTGACCAAGCAGTTGCGCGAGCTGGGCGACGTGATCTACGTCGGCCAGGTGGGCGAGCTGCGCCGGATCGTCGAGCGCGACGAGTGGATCGAGATCGGCGCGGGCGCGACGGTGGAGGCCGCGTACGCGGCGCTCGCCGCGCACTACCCGGAACTGACGGAGATGTGGAAGCGCTTCGCGTCGCTGCCGATCCGCAACGCGGGCACGATGGGCGGCAACGTCGCGAACGGCTCGCCGATCGGCGATTCGATGCCCGGCCTCATCGCGCTCGGCGCGCGCGTCGTGCTGCGCGGCGGCGAGGCCGTGCGCGAGCTGCCGCTCGAGGATCTGTATCTCGGCTACCAGAAGACGGACATGGCCGGGCACGAGTTCGTCGCCGCGCTGAAGGTGCCGAAGCGCACCGGCGCGCGCGCGAACCTGCGCTTTCGCACGTATAAGGTGTCGAAGCGCTTCGATTCCGACATCTCGGCCGTTTGCGCGGCGTTCGCGTTCATCGCCGACGGCGACGCGATTCGCGCGCCGCGCGTCGCGTTCGGCGGGATGGCCGCGACGCCGAAGCGCGCGCCGCACGCGGAGCGCGCGCTCGAGAACGCCGTCTGGGACGAGGCCGCCGCGCTCGCCGCGATGCGCGCGCTCGAGAGCGACTATGCGCCGCTCACCGACATGCGCGCGACGAGCGCGTATCGGCTCGAGACCGCGAAGAACCTGCTGTACCGCTTCTGGCTGGAGACCCGCCCGCACGATCCGCTGCCCGCATCGGCCGTGAACGTGCGCGAAGTCGCCGCCGAGCCGGCCGCCTCCTGACCGATCGACGCCAAGCGGAGCCATCGCATCATGAACCAGCAAGCCGAACCCTTCCTGAGCGTCGCCGCCGACGCCGAGCGCGACGCGTTCAAGCAGGTCCACGTGTCGCGCCCGCACGAGTCCGCGCATCTGCACGTGAGCGGGCGCGCGACTTACACCGACGACATCCCGCTCGTCGCGGGCACGCTGCACGCGGCGCTCGGCCTGTCCGCGAAGCCGCACGCGCGGATCGTGTCGATGCGGCTCGACGCGGTGCGCGCGGCGGCGGGCGTCGTCGCGGTGCTGACCGCAGCCGATATTCCTGGCGCGAACGATTGCGGCCCGATCGTCCACGACGATCCGGTGCTTGCCGACGGCGTCGTCCAGTACGTCGGGCAGCCGATGTTCGTCGTCGCCGCGACGTCGCACGATGCGGCGCGTCGCGCCGCGCGTCTCGCGCAGATCGAATACGACGAGCTGCCGGCGATCCTGACCGCGCAGGCCGCGCGCGCGGCCGGCTCGTACGTGCTGCCGCCGATGAAGCTCGCGCGCGGCGACGCGGCCGCGCGGATCGCGCGCGCCGCGCATCGCGAGTCGGGCGAGATGACGCTCGGCGGCCAGGAGCAGTTCTATCTCGAAGGGCAGATCGCGTACGCGGTGCCGAAGGAGGACGGCGCGATGCAGGTCTACAGCTCGACGCAGCATCCGAGCGAGATGCAGCATCTCGTCGCGCGCGCGCTCGGGCTCGCGTCGCACGACGTGCTCGTCGAATGCCGGCGGATGGGCGGCGGCTTCGGCGGCAAGGAATCGCAATCGGGCCTGTTCGCGTGCTGCGCGGCGCTCGCCGCGTGGAAGCTGCAGTGCCCGGTGAAGCTGCGCCCCGATCGCGACGACGACATGATGATCACCGGCAAGCGCCACGACTTTCATTACCGCTACGACGTCGGCTACGACGATGCGGGCGTGATCGAAGGCGTCGCGGTCGACATGACGTCGCGCTGCGGCTTCTCCGCCGACCTGTCGGGGCCCGTGATGACGCGCGCGGTGTGCCACTTCGACAACGCGTACTGGCTGCCCGACGTGTCGATCGTCGGCCGCTGCGGGAAGACGAACACGCAGTCGAACACCGCGTTTCGCGGCTTCGGCGGCCCGCAGGGCGCGTTCGCGATCGAGTACGTCGTCGACAGCGTCGCGCGCGCGCTCGGCCGCGATCCGCTCGACGTGCGCCGCGCGAACCTGTACGGCAAGACCGAGCGCAACGTGACGCCTTACGGGCAGACGATCGAGGACAACGTGCTCCCCGAGCTGATCGCCGAGCTCGAGGCGACGAGCGCGTACCGCGAGCGCCGCGCGGCGACGCGCGCGTTCAACGCGGCGAGCCCGGTGCTGAAGAAGGGCATCGCGCTCACGCCGGTGAAGTTCGGCATCGCGTTCAACGTCACGCATTTCAACCAGGCGGGCGCGCTCGTCCACATCTACACCGACGGCTCGATTCTCGTGAACCACGGCGGCACCGAGATGGGCCAGGGGCTCAACACGAAGGTCGCGCAGGTCGTCGCGCACGAGCTCGGCGTCGGCTTCGCGCGGATTCGCGCGACGGCGACCGACACGAGCAAGGTCGCGAACACCTCGGCGACGGCCGCGTCGACGGGCTCCGATCTGAACGGTAAGGCCGCGCAGGACGCGGCGCGCCAATTGCGCGAGCGGCTCGCCGCGTTCGCGGCCGAGCGCTTCGGCGCCGGCGCGGCGAGCGCGGCCGACGTGCGCTTCGTGCACGACGAAGTGCGGGTGGGCGATGCGGCCGTGCCGTTCGAGGAAGTCGTCGCGCAGGCGTATCGCGCGCGCGTGCAGCTCTGGTCGGACGGCTTCTACGCGACGCCGAAGCTGCACTGGGATCAGGCGGCGCTGCGCGGGCGGCCGTTCTTCTACTACGCGTACGGCGCGGCGGTGTCGGAAGTCGTCGTCGACACGCTGACGGGCGAGATGCGCGTGCTGCGCGCGGATGTGCTGCACGACGTCGGCGCGTCGCTGAATCCGGCGCTCGATATCGGGCAGGTCGAAGGCGCGTTCATCCAGGGAATGGGGTGGCTCACGACCGAGGAGCTGTGGTGGAGCGACGGCGGCGAGCTGAAGACGCACGCGCCGTCGACATACAAGATTCCGACCGTCAACGATTGTCCGCCGGATTTCCGTGTGAGGCTGTTCGACAACCGCAACGCGGAGGACAGCATCCACCGGTCGAAGGCGGTAGGCGAGCCGCCGCTCTTGCTGCCGTTCTCGGTGTTTTTCGCGATCCGCGACGCGATTGCGGCGCTCGGCGAGTACGCGATCAATCCGCCGCTCGCCGCGCCCGCGACGGGCGAGTCGATCCTGCGCGCGGCGCAGGCGGTGCGCGCGGCGCGGGCGGGAGCGTGACGCGCGGCGATTGCGCGGCGGCGTGAGCGGGCATCGCGCGTCGGCGCGCACGAGGCGCGCGGTGTGACGATCGCCGCATCGCATTGCGTCGCATCGCATTTCACTGCATTGCATCGAATCGCATCAGACCGAATCGCGCCGAAGCCGCCCCTTTCGCGTGTGTTGCGCGAATGCGAGCGGCAACGGCGCGCCGTCGCCGGCCGATCCGTACAAACCAGCGCTATTCAGCGAAACCGGTTTCCGCGAAGATGACCGTCGCTTCCCATCCGACGATCGCCCGAACACGAAGACAACGATGAGACACGCCCTGACGAAGCAGATCGGCGTCGCGCTGCTGGCTGCGGCCGCCGCCGCGCTCGCGCAAGCGCATGCAGCCGAGCTGCACGTGATGAATTCCGGCGGCTTCACCGCCGCGTACAAATTGCTCGCGCCGAAGTTCGAGGCGTCGACGGGCAACACGCTCGACATCGCCTATGGCCCGTCGATGGGCGCGACGCCCGAAGCGATCCCGAACCGGCTCGCGCGCGGCGAACCGGCCGACGTCGTGATCATGGTCGGCTACGCGCTCGACACGCTGATTCGCGAAGGCAAGGTCGATCCGGCCTCGCGCGTCGAGCTCGCCGATTCGCGGATCGGCGCGGTCGTGCGCGCGGGCGAGCCGGTGCCGGACATCGGCTCGCCCGACGCGCTGAAGGCCGCGCTGCTGCAGGCGAAGTCGGTCGCGTATTCGGACAGCGCGAGCGGCGTCTACATCGGGAACGAGCTGTTCAAGCGGCTCGGCGTCGAGGCCGAGGTCAGGCCGAAGGCGACGATGGTGCCGCGCATTCCGGTTGCGTCGAAGGTGGCCGACGGCACCTACGCGCTCGGCTTCCAGCAGGTGAGCGAACTGCTGCCGGTGCAGGGCGTGACGTTTGTCGGCAAGATTCCGGAGGCGCTGCAATCGGTCACGCGGTTCGCGGGCGGGATTCCGGTCGGCGCGAACCATCCGCGCGAGGCGCGCGCGTTGCTCGATTACCTGGCGTCGCCCGCGTCGGCCGACGACGTGCGCAAGACGGGCCTCGATCCGGTTCCGGCGCGCTGAGCCGCTGCGTCGCGGGCCGCGATGGCGCGGGTCTTGCGGCGGCGCGCTCGATATCTCTCGTTCCCGCTTTGACGCATCGGCGTGGAGCCGTGCCCGTTGCGACGTCGCGCGTCTTGCAGCGGCGTGGGCATGCGCTGGCCCCAACGGACGCAGATGGAGTGCCTGCGATCGAGCGCGGCGCGTCGATTCGCGGCGCGCTCGATATCTCTCGATCCGGTTTTGGCGCGTCGACGTGGAGCGCCACCGTTTGCGATGTCGAATTTCGTGCAGCGGCGCAGACACGCGTCGGCCGCCCGGCGTGCTGATCGGGGGTGGAATGTCGCGGGCGCTCGAGTCGACTGTCGGCGTTCGGTCGTGCGCGCGATCGCACCCAAGCGCATCGGCGCGTTGCGCCTTCGAGCGCGAACGGCATGTTTGCGGAAAAGTCCGCACATTGGCACGCGACATGCGCGTGCCGAGCAGCACACGCGGGAAACCAGCGTTCGTTGCCATTGAAAATAGCCGACGCGTGGATCGCATCGAATGCGCGCGCCGCGCGCATCGCGTAGACTCGCGGATTCGCGCGCCATGTGTCGCGCGCCTTGACGAGAGAAGCCCATGCAAGCGCATCAACCGTATTTCGATGAAGTCGTCGCCGGCTGCGACGCGATCGGCGGCTGGCTGTCGGGCGACGTATCCGGGCCCGAGGCGCTCGACGCGCTGATGGCGCGCTTCGCGCCGCACTTCACGATGATCGGCACCGACGGTAACGTCTACGATCACGCGGCCATGCGCGCGCTGTTCGCGCGGCTCGCCGGCCGCAAGCCCGGCTTGAAGATCACGTTTTCGGAGATGCGCGCGCTCGCGGCGGAGTCGACGCACGGCGTCGTCAGCTACTGCGAGTATCAGACGGACGCGACGGGCGAGTTGCCGACGCGCCGCTCGACCGTCGTGTTCGAGCGCGATTCGCAGACGGGCGCGGTGCGCTGGACGCATTTGCAGGAAACCTTCTGCGCGAAGTGAGCGCGTGCGGGCCGGCACGCGCGCCTGCAGCATGCAGGCGGCATGTCGTCGAACGCTTTGTTCCGTGATCGGCATGTGTCGGTCCGGATCGCTCGCGCGGACGTCGGGCGGGCTCGTGATGTGCCGATCGCGGTCGAATGTATCGTCCGCGCCGATTCCGACGGTTCTCCCGGTTCTCCCGATTCCTCGATTCCTCGATTCCTCGATTCCTCGACCTCGATCCCCGTGCAAAAGTAGGATGATATGTTATATCATCGTCCCCGCCGTGTAGGCGAACCGCAAGCAATCGCGATCGCGCGACGCGCGCGTCGCCTGCACACAAGCGCGCGTGCGCGACGCCGATGCGGCGGGGCCGTCGTCCCTGCCGCCGATCGACGGCGTCGAGTCGCCCGCGCGATGCCGATCAAGGTTGCGGGAGTCGACGAGCAGTGAACGTAGCGAAACAGGCGGGGCGCATCCGGGACCGCGAAACGGGGGCGACAGCGGGGACGACAGCGGGGCGCACGATGCGCGCCCCGGCATCGATGACGGCCGAGGCGGTTCGCCGATGAGCCGGATTCCACACGCGCCGTCGCGTTGCCGCGCGTTGCGCCGGACGCCCGCAGCGGCCGGCGCGCGCACCGCCCACGCCGCCCACGCCGTGCATTGTGACCAGGCGGCCTGCGCCGATCCGTCACGGCGCAGCACGACTATCGAGCGCTGCGTGACGGCGCTCGCGTGCGCGATGACGGCGTCCGGCGCGCTCGCCGCCGACGCGGACCCGGCCGAGCCCGCGCGCGAAAGCCATCGCGAACTGCCGACCGTGCACGTGACGAGCGGCGCGCCGCACGCGCCGCCGGCGCTGTCCACGCCGCTTTCGGCAGGCTCGCGTCTGAAGCTCGCGAGCCTCGACACGCCCGCGAGCGTCGAGGCGATCACGTCCGAGCAGATCGCCGCGCGCGGCGATCGCACGATCGTCGACGCCGTCACGCGCGCGGCGGGCTTCAGCACGGCCGCGGCGCCCGGCAACGGCGGCACCGCGCTCAGCGTGCGCGGCTTCGCGGGGCAGGAATCGGTGACGACGCTCGTCGACGGCGTGCGCCTCTATCCGGCCGCGGGCACGGCCACGTTCCCGTTCTCGACGTGGTCCGCCGAGCGGATCGAGGTGCTGCGCGGGCCCGCGTCCGTGCTGTACGGCGAAGGGGCGATCGGCGGCGTCGTCGACGTCGTGACGAAGCGCCCGAGCCGCGAGCGTTCGACGACGCTGCAGGCGGGCATCGGCACGCAAGGCGGCAAGCGCGTCGCGTTCGACACGACGGGCGCGCTCGGTTCGCATCTTGCCTATCGTTTCCACCTGAGCGACGAGCGCACGCGCGGTTTCGTCGATCGCGGCGACGCGCACACGACGGCCGTCGGCGGCGCGCTGAAGCTCGACGTCGACCCGCGTCTGTCGATCGCGCTCGATTTCGATTACGGCCGCCAGAAGCCCGCGACCTATTTCGGCGCGCCGGTGACGAACGGCGTACTCGATCGCGCGCTGCGCGAGCGCAACTACAACGTCGGCGACGCGACGATCGCCTATCACGACACGTGGACGCGGCTCGCCGCGACGTATCGCGCGGGCAACGGCGTGACGCTCGACGGCCAGCTCTATTACCTCGCGACGCGCCGCCATTGGCGCGACGCGGAATCGTACGCGCTCGACGCGGCGTCGCGCACCGTCGCGCGCGGCGACTATCTCGAGATCTTCCATCGCGAGCGGCAGTTCGGCGAGCGGCTCACGGCGCGCATCGACTCGCGCGTGCTCGGCCGGGCGAACCGGCTCGTGATCGGCGTCGAGTTCAACCAGATCGCGTTCGACGGCGCGAACAATTCGCCGTATCGCGGCGCATCGACGGTCGATGCATACGGCTTCGATCCCGGCGCGTTCGCGAGCCCCGATCCGACGCTGCCGCGCTTTCGCACGCGCACGCGCCAGGCGGCGGCGTTCGTCGAGAACCGGCTCGAAGTGCTGCCGCGGCTCGCGTGGGTGAGCGGGCTGCGCTACGACCATCTGTCGTTGCGACGCGACGATCTGATCGCGGGCGGCACGTTCGACAAGACCTTCGCGCACACCGGCTGGCGCAGCGGGCTCGTCTACGAGATCACGCCGAGCCTCGCCGCGTACGCGCAATACACGACGGGCGCGGAGGGCGTCGGCTCGCTCGTCACGCTGTCGGCGTCGCAGGCGAACTACACGCTCGCGACCGGCCGCCAGTGGGAAGCGGGCGTCAAGCACGAGATCGCGGAGAGCCGCGCGTACTGGACGCTCGCCGTGTACGACATCGTCAAGCGCGGTCTCGTCAGCACCGATGTGCTCAATCCGGCGCGTGCGCAGCAGGTCGGCCGCCAGTCGTCGCGCGGGGTCGAGCTCGCGGGCGGCGTGCGGCTGCCGGGTGGCGTGACGATCGATGCGAACGCGGCATGGCTGCGCGCGCGCTACGACGATTTCAGTCAGCGCACAGGCGATGCGGCCGTGCAGCGCGCGGGCAACGTGCCGCACGACATCCCGCAGCAGAGCGCGAACCTGTGGATCGGCTGGGCGTTCGCGCCCGGCTGGCAAGCGAACGCGGGCGTGCGCTACGTCGGCCGCCGCTACGGCGACGACGCGAACCTCGTGCCGGTGCCGTCGTACACGGTGTTCGACGCGTCGCTCGCGTGGCAGGCGACGCGCGACGTCGACGTCGCGCTCTATGCGCGCAATCTCGCGAACCGAACGTACGCGGCGTCGACGTCGAACGGCGGCGCGCAATGGCTGCTCGGGCCGTCGCGTTCGGCCGAGCTCGTCGCGACGCTGCGCTTCTAGCGCGCCGCCCATCCTGACGACCCTCGACGAGGCCCGCCCATGTCCGCGACACTCGACATCGAATGCCTGAGCTGGTCGCCGCCGGGCGCGCCCGGCGTGCTGCGGGAACTGTCGCTGACCGTGCGCGCGGGCGAGCTCGCGGGCCTCATCGGCCCGAACGGCAGCGGCAAGACGAGCGTGATGCGTTGCGCGTTCCGCTTCGCACGGCCGCAGGCGGGCACGGTGACGCTCGACGCGCAGGACGTGTGGCGCGCGTCGCCGCGCTGGAGCGCGCAGCGAATCGCGGTGCTGCAGCAGGAAGCGCCCGACGATTTCGGGCTGACGGTCGAGGAAGTCGCGCGGATGGGCCGCACGCCGCACAAGCGCCTGTTCGATGCGGACACCGCGGACGACGCGCGCATCGTCGAAGCCGCGCTGCGCGACGTCGATCTGTGGACGCGGCGCGAGCGGCGCTTCGCGTCGCTGTCGGGCGGCGAGAAGCAGCGCGCGCTGCTCGCGCGCGCGCTCGTCCAGCAGCCGGCGCTGCTGCTGCTCGACGAGCCGACCAACCATCTCGACGTGCGCCATCAGCTCGAATTGCTCGCGCGCGTGCGCGCGCTGCGCGTGACGACGCTCGCGACGATCCACGACCTGAATCTCGCCGCCGCGTATTGCGACCGGCTGCACGTGCTGGCGGGCGGGCGCATCGTCGCGAGCGGCGCGCCCGCCGACGTGCTGACGCGCGCGCTCATTGCCGGCGTGTTCGGCGTCGATGCGATCGTCGACGCGCACCCGGTGTCGGGGCGCCCGCGGGTCACGCTGATCTATCCGGAGGATGCCGAACGATGTTGAAACGAAGCGCTGCTTCGCCCGGCGCGGCGCGCGCGCACGCCGCCCGCACGCTGTCGTTCGCGACGGCCGCGATGATCGCCGCCGCTGCGACGACGGGCGATGCGATCGCCTTTCCGGTGACGGTGCGCAGCTGCGATCGCGACGTGACGTTCGAGCGCGCGCCCGCGCGCGCCGTGAGCAACGACGCGAACCTGACCGAGATGATGATCGCGCTCGGCCTGAAGGGCCGGATGGCGGGCTACACCGGCATCGCCGGCTGGAAGACCGGCAATGCGCGGCTGCGCGCGGCGCTCGCGGGCGTGCCCGAGCTCGCGACGCACTATCCGTCGCTCGAGGCGCTTATCGACGCGCGCGCGGATTTCTACTTCGCCGGCTGGGGCTACGGGATGAATCCGGGCGGCCCGGTCACGCCCGCGTCGCTCGAACGGTTCGGCATCCGAACGTATGAGCTGAGCGAGTCGTGCTCGGACGTGATGCGCCGGCCGCCCGCGTCGTTCGACGACGTCTATCGCGATCTGACGAACCTCGGCCGGATCTTCGGCGTCGACGCGCGCGCGGCGCAGGTCGTCGGCGCGATGCGCGCGCGCATCGACGCGGTGCGCCGCGCGCTCGCGGGCGCGGCGCGCGGAAAGGCGCCGCCGCGCGTGTTCGTCTACGACAGCGGCACCGACAAGCCGCTGACGGCCGGCGCGCTCGCGATGCCGAACGCGCTGATCGCGGCGGCGGGCGGACGCAACGTGATGGACGACGTGCCGCGCAGCTGGACGCAGGTCGGCTGGGAGAGCGTCGTCGCGCGCAATCCGCAGGCGATCGTGATCGTCGACTATTCGGCGGTGACGGCCGAGCAGAAGAAGCGGTTCCTGCTGAGCCAGCCGGCGCTCGCGCAAGTGGACGCGATACGCGCGCGCCGCTTCATCGTGATTCCGTACGATGCGGCGACGCCCGGCGTCGAGAACGCGACGGCCGTCGAGACGATCGCGCGCGGCCTGCATCCGGACGCGTTCGCGAGGGCGGCGCGATGAGCGACGCGACGATCGTCGATGCATCGCATGGGTCTGCCGCATCGAGCGGCCGCCGATGGCGCGCGCGGCTCGTGCTGCCCGCGCTCGCGGCGCTCGTCGCGAGCTCGATCGTCGCCGCGGTCGCGCTCGGCGCGACACCGATCGCGCCGGCGCGCGTCGTCGCGATCGTCGCCGCGCACGTGGCCGATCTGCTGCGCATCGATGCGCTCGCGCCGCACGGCGCGTCGATCGCCGAAGACAGCATCGTCTGGCAGATCCGGCTGCCGCGCGCGCTGCTCGCGGCGCTCGTCGGCGCGACGCTCGCGATGGTCGGCGTCGCGTTGCAGGCGGCGACCGCGAACCGGCTCGCCGATCCGCATCTGCTCGGCGTGAGCTCGGGCGCGATGCTCGGCGCGGTCGCGGCGACGCTCGGCTTCGGCGCGGCGTTCGGGCCGCTCACGCTGTCGTTCGCGGCGTTCGCGGGCGCGCTCGCCGCAACCGCGCTCGTGATCGCGCTCGCGTACCGGCGCGGCCGGCTCGAATCGGATCGCCTGCTGCTCGCGGGCATCGCGGTGTCGTTCGTGATGACCGCGGTCGCGAACCTGCTGCTGTATCTCGGCGATCCGCGCGCCGCGTCGTCGGTGCTGTTCTGGATGCTGGGCGGCGTCGGGCTCGCGCGCTGGGATCTGCTCGGCGCGCCCGCGTGCTGCGCGGCGCTCGCGGCGCTGCTGCTGTTCGCGCGTCGCCGCGAGCTGAACGCGCTGATGTCCGGCGACGTCGCGGCGGCCTCGCTCGGCGTGTCCGTCGCGCGGATGCGCCGCGAAGTGTTCGTGATCGCGTCGTTCGCGACGGGCGCGATGGTCGCCGTGAGCGGCGCGATCGGCTTCGTCGGGCTCGTGACGCCGCATCTGTGCCGGCGTCTCGTCGGCGCGGAGCACGGGCGGCTGCTGCCCGTCGCGGGGCTGAGCGGCGCGGCGCTGCTCGTGTGGGCCGACGTCGCCGCGCGCACGCTCGCCGCGCCGGAGGATCTGCCGATCGGGATCGTCACCGCGGCGCTCGGCAGTGCGTTTTTCATCGCGCTGATGCGGCGGCGGTGAGCGAAGGCGTAGGCGAAGGCGTGGGCGCATGGGGCCGCGAATCGACGATTCGCGGTTCGGCGGGGAAGGCACGAAATTCAGTATATGAGGTCGCGACAAGATGCGAGAAGGTCACGATAAGGTCGCGACAAACCCCTCATTGCTTGCTGGGCGGCGTCGAGTGCGCGCTGCGATTGGTGCGCGCTGGGATTGGCTCGGCGTGCCCGTGCGCGGAGCGGCGTTCGCGGTGCGGCTCCTCTTCGCGCATCGCCGCGGGCCGACCGCGCCGACGTTGGCAGACGTTGCCGCTGCGCTCAGCGGAGCGCTCTTCATCGCGCTGATTCGGCGGTGCGTGCGCGGTGCGATGGCGCGGGCGAGGGCCTTCGACGGATGCGTGCGCGACGTATCCGCGGGGCGTGCATCGTGTCGATGCGATGCGGCCTGGCCCGGCCCGGCCGCTTGTCGGCGTTTCGCTCTGCGATGCATTCGTTGGCGAACGAGCGACGCGCGGAGTAACCATCGACGGCTCGATACCGACGCCGACGCCGACGCGAATGCCGATACCGATACCGACGGCGTCGCGCATCACGCTCGCGCGGCACATTCGCCGCCGGCTCCTTACCGCCGCTTTCCCCGTACCGTCAACGCCGCCGACACATCGTCCATCAGCGCGCTCAGCCAATCGACGTCGGTTGGCCGATCGGGCGCCGGATGCCGGAGCTGATAGCAGCGAATGCGCGGAAACGGCACGGGCGGCTCGGCGACGACGAGCGGCAGCAGTTGCGCGTAATGGA
This sequence comes from Burkholderia sp. ABCPW 111, assembly GCF_000773065.1. Classification (NCBI taxonomy): domain Bacteria; kingdom Pseudomonadati; phylum Pseudomonadota; class Betaproteobacteria; order Burkholderiales; family Burkholderiaceae; genus Burkholderia; species Burkholderia sp. ABCPW 111. The sequence continues at coordinate 14,639 of NZ_JPWT01000093.1, forward strand.
TCGCGAAGCGGCGCGTCGTCGTGAAGATCAGGTCCGACTGCAGCAGCACCTGCGGCACGAGCCCGAAGTACGGCAGCGTCGCGACGACGCGCCGCGCGATCTCCGCACGCGCGAGGCCGATCTCGATCGCGTTGTGCCGCGCGCCGATGTACGGCGCGGGCGCGAGATGCGCGGCGTTCGCGTACGCGTCGCGCGTGAGCGGCGCGCGCGCGAGCGGATGGTCGCGCCGCATCAGGCAGACGACGGAGTCCGAGAACAGATCGGTGCGCACGAAGCGCGGATCGGGCTTCGGCCAGTTGCCGATCACGAGATCGAGCGCGCCCGCATCGAGCGCGGCGGCGTGATCGAGCGACGGATTCAGCGAATCGATTTCGAGCCGCGCGTGCGGCGCCGCCGCGCGAAAGCGCGCGATCAGCGTCGGCATGAAGAAGTCGTTCAGGTAATCCGGCGCGGCGATCCGGAACGTGCGGCGCGCGGTGTCCGGATCGAACGGGCCGTGCGGCGTCGCGACGAAGTCGATGTCGTGCAGCGCGCGCTCGGCGGCGCCGAGGAGCGACGCGCCGTACTCGGTCGGCACCATGCCCGTCTTGCCGCGCACGAGGAGCGGATCGCCGAGCGCGTCGCGCAGCTTGCGCAGCGCGGCGCTCACCGCGGGCTGGGTCTGGTTCAGGCGCAGCGCGGCCTGCGTCACGCTGCGCTCGACGAGCAGCGTGCGCAGCACGCGCACGAGCCACACGTCGAGCGACGCGGCGGGGTCTTGATCCGGTTGCATCTGCGGCGGGGAAGGCGGCATCAGGCGCAGGCGCAGGCGCGGCGCATCGCGCGGCCGCGGCGCGGCAAGCGGGGCGACGTCATGCGAATCCGGACGGCAGCGCGCTGATTCGTCTCACTTCGTCCGATTCGAGCCAGCTCGGCGTGCGCGCGCAGTAGAGTACCATCGGCAGCGCGTCCTCGCCCCAGAAGAGCTGGCGGTTCAGCCAGAAGGTCGGCACGCCGAACACGCCGAGGCTGATCGCGTCCTCGGTGTTGCGGCGCAACTGCGCGAGCGTTTCGTCGGACGTGATGCGGTCGTCGTCGTGCGCGATGCCGACGCGGCCGCACAGCTCGGCGAAATTGTCGGGCGCCGTCGGGTCGCGCCCCTCGCGCCAGACGAAGCGGAAGATCTCGCGGATCGCGTGGACGTCCGAATCGAGCGCGATCGCGAGCAGCAGCAGGCGCGTCGAATCGAACGGATGCGCGGGCGGCATCCTGAACGGGATGCCGAGCTGCTCCGCGCGAAAGAGCGCGTGCCGATAGGTGAAGACGCGCTTCGCGGGCACGTCGGACGCGGGGCGGTGGCCCCAGCGGCGATGCATTTCGGCGAGCGCCACCGGCGTGAGCGCGAACGCGATGCCGGGCCACTTGCCGTGCTGCTCCAGCAGCAGATACGAGAACGGCGACAGGAAGTCGTAGAACCATATCGGCTGGGAGGCGTCGAGGCCGACGGTCATGGAGAGTCTCCTGAGGAAAAGGACGCAACGCGCGGCCCCATTGTTCAATGTTACGCGGCGGCGCGGGCAAATGCAGCCGCCGCGACGGAATTTCGGCTCAAGCGCCGGTTGACGGAGGCGGGCTGCCGGCGGGCCTTGGCTGCGTTTGCGTTCGCGCGTCCGGCGCGGCGGGCGACGGCGTCTCGTGTTCGCGCGCGAGCAGCCGCTCGCGGACGAAGCCGATATGCTCGCGCAGCACGTAGAACTGGCCGGCGTACGCGAGCGGCATCTTCATCCGGTTGACCGATTCCTCGACGTCGTCGAGCTTGTCGAGCAGCTCGATGCGCTCCTGCGCGGTGTGCTCGCCGAGCGCGTTGCGCTCGAGCGCGATGAGCGCGCCGTACCAGCGGTAGATCCGCGAGCGCACGCGCCAGCCGTACAGCGCCGGCACGAGCCGCAGCCCCGGAATCAGCACGACGATGAGCGGCACGACGATGAAGAGCAGCCGGTCGACGAGGCTCGCGACCCAGAACGGCAGCTTCCGGTACAGGAACGTCTTGCCGGACTTGTAGTAGCGCGCGGCGTCGTCGGACAGCGGAAAGCTGCTGTGCGTGACGGAGGACGGGAACTCGCCCGCGCGCTGCAGGATCGTCGCGTGGCCGTGCACTTCGCGCGCGGCCTCGATGAGCAGGTCCGACAGCGCCGGATGCAGCGTGTCGCGCGCGATCAGCTCGACGGTCGGCGACAGCGTGTGGATGTCCGACGGCGGCAGGTTCGTGCCCGGATCGTAGACGCCCATCGGCAGCGTGATGTCGGTCAGGTACGGGAAGCGCCGCGTGTACGCCTCGGCCTGCGTAAACGAATAGAAATGCACGCCGGGCGCGCGGAACAGCTTCGCCATCACCGGAATCTGCGTCGAGTCGCCGGACAGGAACGCGGCGTCGATCCTGCCTTCGGTCAGCGCGCGCGCCGCGTCCTCGCCCGCGAGCGGCAGCAGCTCGGTCGAGCCGCCCGGCGCGATGCCGTTCATCTTCAGCAGCGCGAGGCCGAGCTCGTGCGCGCCCGCGCCCTCGGCTCCGAGCGCGAGCCGCTTGCCCTTGAACTGCGACAGCCGCTCGATCACGGGCCCGCGATAGAAGATCGCGAGCGGCACGTAGCCGACGCTGCCGAGCGACACGAGATTCTCCTGCTTCTCCTTCTGCTCGATGCCGCTCTGGACGAAGCCGACGTCGACCTTCTGCGCCGGGTCCGACAGCCGCGCGAGATTTTCGGCCGAGCCTTCGGATTCGAGCACGTCGAGCGTCACGCCGTTCTTCGCGAGGATCTGCTTGTAGCGCTGCGCGGCGCGCCAGTTCGTGCTGCCGGGCGGGCCGGCCGAGATCGCGAGCGACGTCGGCGGCGCGGGCTGGATCAGCGCGATCGCGAGCCAGATCGCGGCGATCGACAGTGCGACGGTCGGTCCGATCGACATCGCGAGATCGCGCCACGACACCGCGACGAAACGGGCGACGATGCGGTGCGGCCGATGACGGCGGCGAGGTTGGTCTGGCTTCATGAGACTGACGGCTGGCGGTCTGTTCGCGGCGATGGTACCCGAGTTCGGCGGCTCTGCGGCGGCGCGCTGCGTCGCGCCGCGGCAAGAGAACTTGGCGCGCACGCGGACTGTGGATTACATTGTGCAGGGTGCCCGGGCGCGTGTTCATCTGTCGAACGCGTGCCCGGGCGCCGGCCGATGCGGCCGCATGCGCCGCAACGGCCGCGCCCGTCGTCGCGCAGCGTTCCGGCGCGGCGGCGCGGCGAGGCGCGCAGCGGACGGGTTCCGATCCGCCGCGCGCCGGTTCGCATCCGGCCCGATTCCCGGCCGGCGCACGTCCCGCATCATCTCGCGCAGCCGACGTGCGGCGTCGCGCGACGCCGCATCGCGGTCCGCTCGCGGACCGAGCATCGCCTGCTGTCGCGGTTCCCGTCGAAACCATCAGAATCAGGAGAACGCATGAAATCGATCGTATCGAAGGCTGTCGCAGGCATGATCGTCGCGGCGCTCGCGTGCGGCAACGCATTTGGGCAGGCGAGCGAGCCCGCCGCGGCGGCGAGCGAGCCCGCCGCCGCGACGAACGCGTCGAAGGCGGCCGCGAAGACCGCGCGCAAATCGAACCGCAAGCTCGGCTACGCGGTGCGCAAGGCGATCTCGAAGGTGAACGGCGTGAACGTGTCGAACATCACGGTGCGCGCGAAGGGCGGCGTCGTGACGCTCGAGGGATCGGTGCCGGATGCGTCGCAGATCGACAAGGCGGTCGAGGCCGCGAAAGGCGTGACGGGCGTCGCGTCGGTCAACAACAAGCTGTCCGTTCAGCCGCAGTGACGGCGATGCGCGGGCGGCGTCGCTGCGCCGCCCGCCCGCCGTGCGCGCCGGCCCGGCTCGGCGCGCGCCGCTCGACGATCGGGCGGCTAGAACCAATCAAGCTGACTAGGGGCAACAATGACGACGATCAGGGGCGGATCGAAGCGCGCGTCGATGCTGGCGCTCGCGCTCTTCGGCAGCGTGCTGCTCGGCGCATGCCACGGCGACGATAACGCACAGGTGAACGTGCTGCCCGGCTTCGTTTCGGGCAGCGTGCGCACCACGGCCTTCGACGGCGTCAGCGACGATCTGCTGACGGCCGGCCTCGGCAAGACGGGCTTGGGCGGCGACACGCGGCCCGGCTTCGCGAATCCGGCGCAGCCGACGGCGGCGGAGCTGCGGCGTCTCGCGATCTACTCGAACTACCGCGCGCTCGTCGACGTCACGCCGAACGGCGGCTACGGGCGCTTCTGGGGGCCGAACGTCGATCTCGCCGGCAACGACACGCTCGGCGAAGGCAAGATCGCCGGCACCGAATATCTCGCGTACTCCGACGACGGCACCGGCCGCAAGAACGTCACGCTGCTCGTGCAGGTGCCGGCGAGCTTCGATCCGGCGAATCCGTGCATCGTGACGGCGACGGCGTCGGGCTCGCGCGGCGTCTACGGCGCGATCGCGTCGGCGGGCGAATGGGGCTTGAAGCGCGGCTGCGCGGTCGCGTACAACGACAAGGGCGGCGGCAACGGCGCGCACGAGATCGGCACGGGCCTCGTCACGCTGATCGACGGCACGCTCGCGAGCGCGGCGAGCGCCGGCAGCGCGAGCCTCTTCACCGCGAGCGAGTCGAGCGGCGCGCTCGCTTCGTTCAACAGCGCGTTTCCGAATCGCTACGCGTACAAGCACGCGCATTCTCAGCAGAACCCGGAGCAGGACTGGGGGCGCGTGACGCTGCAGGCGGTCGAGTTCGCGTACTGGGCGCTGAACCAGCAGTTCGGGCCCGTCGTCGAAGGCACGCGCCGCGGCATCCGCTACCGCCCGGGCGACATCACGACGATCGCCGCGTCGGTCAGCAACGGCGGCGGCGCGGCGCTCGCGGCGGCCGAGCAGGATACGCGCGGCTGGATCACCGCGGTCGTCGTCGGCGAGCCGCAGATCAACGTGCGCCTGAGCTCCGGCGTGACGGTCGAGCAGGGCGGCGTGCCCGTGCCGTCGTTCGGCCGGCCGCTCGCCGATTACGCGACGCTCGCGAACCTGCTGCAGCCGTGCGCGGCCGCGGCGCCCGCCGCGACGGGCGCGCCTTATCTCAGCGCGCTGCCGACGGGCGTCACGCAGTCGATCCGCATCCAGCGCTGCGCGACGCTCGCCGCGGCCGGGCTCGTGTCGGGCGCGGATACGCAGAGCCAGGCGAACGACGCGCTCGCGCAGCTTCACGCGGCCGGCTATCTCGCTGACTCGGACCTGCTGCAGGCGCCGATGTGGGATTCGCAGGCGACGCCGGCGATCGCGGTCACGTACGCGAACGCGTACACGCGCTCGCGCGTCAGCGACAACCTGTGCAACTTCAGTTTCGCGACGACGAACCCGGCGACGGGCGCCGTCGCCGCGCCCGCCACGTCGCCGATGACGAACCTGTTCGGCGCGGGCAACGGCGTGCCGCCGACGAACGGCATCAATCTCGTGTTCAACGGCGCGTCGGGCGGCGTCGACCACCGGCTCGCGACGCCGGACGCGAGCTTCGCGGGCGCGTTTTGCCTGCGTCAGCTCTGGAGCGCGAACCAGCTCGGCATCGGCGCGAACGTCGACGCGGTGCGCGTGAACGCGAACCTGCAGCACAAGCCGGCGATCATCGTGCACGGCCGCAGCGACGCGCTCGTGCCCGTCAACCACGCGTCGCGCGCGTATGTCGCGCAGAACAGCGCGACCGAGGGCAACGCGAGCCAGCTGTCGTTCTACGAAGTGACGAACGGCCAGCATTTCGACGCGTTCCTGCCCGTGCCCGGCTTCGACACGCGCTTCGTGCCCGTTCACTACTACGACGAGCAGGCGCTCAACCTGATGTGGAACCACCTGAAGAACGGCGCGCCGCTGCCGCCGTCGCAGGTGATTCGCACGGTGCCGCGCGGCGGCGTGCCGGGGGCCGCGCCCGCGCTGTCGACGGCGAATCTGCCACCCATCGTCCAGTCGCCCGGCGCGAACGCGATCACGGTGAGCGCGGGGGCGATCGACGTGCCGCTCTGACGCGGCGTCGCACGCACCTGATTGCCCGCGACGGCCGGCCCGCACGCACGTGCGGCCGGCCGTTTTTCATTGGCGAACCGCATCGGCCGGATCGCCGCGATTCGTCATTTTTCCTGTAACAAATTCTTACTTTACGTTGCAGACCGGCGCTTCTAATATGCGCCGATATTTGCTCATATTTTTAAAAATTACATGTGACTAATATATTTCTGTTTCATTAATTAATCCTTTCTGGAATATTTTTCGGTCCTCGAAAAATCGGATTCCGTTGGCGGATGATGATTAATCGAAAATCGGGTGGGGATTATTTTTTGTAAAAGAACAATGCCCGTGGCCGCTTGGCTGCTGGCAGGGGGCGGGCTTGTCTGCTCGGAACGCAGGGGGCGTCCCGCGCGGTCGGCATTTCGATTGCCGATTTTATTCTGGAGTTGATTCCAGTGCGTCGAACCGGAAATTCGAGCGGGTAAATAATTCCGTGCGCCAATGCTGCGCATGGCGAAAATGCTCGGGTGCGCGTCGCATAACGGTCGCATTCCAAGCGAGGAACGTCGATGAAATCATCCGTTTCAATCGGCGGAATTTATCGTTCTATTCGAGAGGGCAATAATGAAGACACAGAAGTCCTTGGAAGACGGTTTCGCGCTCAGATTGGGCAGGGCGGCGCGACCGGTCGCCGCTGCCGCCCTTGCCGCGCTGTTCGTCGCCGCGTGCGGCGGCGATGACGGAGGCGGCGGCAGCCCGTCGCTCGCGGCCGCGAACGTCGCGAACTCGGCGACGTCCGCGAACGCGACGACGGCCGCCGACGCGACGACCAACGCCGCGCTGCCGCCCGATCAGCCGTACATCGACAACGACGTCTACGGCACCGGCCCGAACGATTCCGTGACGGACGCGACGGAAGGCGCGGCGCTCGTGCACCGGCAGGTGAAGCTCGGCGACCAGACCCTCACCTACACGGCGACGGCCGGCCACCTCGTGACGATCGATCCGATCACGTCGAAGCCGAACGCGAAGATGTTCTACGTCGCGTACACGCTCGACAATCCCGATCCGAAGAAGCCGCGCCCCGTCACGTTCTTCTACAACGGCGGCCCGGGTTCGTCGGCGGTTTACCTGCTGCTCGGCTCGTTCGGGCCGAAGCGGCTGCAGTCGTCGTTCCCGAACTTCACGCCGCCCGCGCCGTACCGGCTGCGCGACAACCCGGAGAGCCTGCTCGACCGCTCGGATCTCGTGTTCATCAACCCGGTCGGCACCGGCTACTCGGCCGCGATCGCGCCGGCGAAGAACAAGGATTTCTGGGGCGTCGACCAGGACGCGCACTCGATCGACCGCTTCATCCAGCGCTACCTGACGAAGTACGCGCGCTGGAACTCGCCGAAGTTCCTGTTCGGCGAATCGTACGGCACGGCGCGCAGCGCGGTGACGTCATGGGTGCTGCATGAGGACGGCATCGAGCTGAACGGGATCACGTTGCAATCGTCGATCCTCGACTACTCGAACGCGGTGAGCGCGATCGGCATCTTCCCGACGCTCGCGGCCGACGCGTTCTACTGGAACAAGACGACCGTCAGCCCGAAACCGGCCGATCTCGACGCGTACATGGCGCAGGCGCGCAGTTATGCGGACAACGTGCTCACGCCGCTCGCGCAGGCGCCGAATCCGCAGGACGGGGGCTTCGTCAACGTGCGCCTGAACCTGAACCTCGCGGCCGCGCAGCAGATGGGCGCATACATCGGCACCGATCCCGTCTCGCTGATCCAGACGTTCGGCAATCCGGCCGCGCTCGGCAACGTGCCGTCGTCGGACGACAACCCGCCGTACACGTTCTTCCTGACGCTCGTGCCGGGCATCCAGATCGGCCAGTACGACGGACGCGCGAACTACACGGGCAAGGGCATCGCGCCGTACATCCTGCCGAACTCGGGCAGCAACGATCCGTCGATCAGCAACGTCGGCGGCGCGTACACGGTGCTGTGGAACGACTACATCAACAACGACCTGAAGTACGTGTCGACGTCGTCGTTCGTCGATCTGAACGACCAGGTGTTCAACAACTGGGACTTCAGCCACACCGATCCGACGGGCGCGAGCCGCGGCGGCGGCAATACGCTGTACACGGCGGGCGACCTTGCCGCGACGATGAGCCTGAACCCGGACCTCAAGGTGCTGTCGGCGAACGGCTACTTCGATGCGGTGACGCCGTTCCATCAGACCGAGCTCACGCTGCAGCAGATGCCGCTCGATCCGTCGCTCAAGTCGGCGAACCTGACGATGAAATACTATCCGTCGGGCCACATGATCTATCTGAACGATCATTCGCGGATCGCGATGAAGGCGGATCTCGCCACGTTCTACGACGGCGTCCTGGCGGACCGCACGGCGCTGCAGCGCGTGCTGCTGCGTCAGCAGAAGGCGCTGCAGTTGAAGCAGCAGAAGCAACAGCAGGGGCAGTGACGCGGGGCTAGCCGTTTTCGGCCAGGCCGCTCGCCGTCGTCTCGCGACGGCGGGCGGCCAACGCTGGGGGGCGGTGGCTTCGCGGCGATCGTTGCCTCGCGGGCGCATCGCGCTCGCGAGGTTTTTTTGCGTGGCGGTTGCGCGAAGGCTGAGTGGCTGCGTCGAGCCGCGTCGGAGACAGCGAAGGGACGAGGAGACGAAGGGACGACGGAACGAGGGAACGAGGGAACGAGGGAACGAGGGAACGAGGGAACGAGGAGACGAGGAGACGAGGAGACGACGGCTGCGAAGGGTGGCGAGGCGCAGCGATGGGCTGCGATGGCCGGCGCGGCACCGCACCGCGCGATCGCGGCGCGCCCGACCAACGCCTGGCGCGCGCGATGCGGGTCAGGAAAGCACGAGCTTCGCGCCGACCGCGACGAGCGTCGTCGCGAGAAGCCGGCGCAGCAGCCCTTCGGGCGCGCGCGCCGACAGATGGCTGCCGGCGACGATGCCCGGCACCGAGCCGATCAGCAGCGACACCAGCATCGACCAGTCGACCGAGCCGAGCATCCAGTGCCCGATGCCGGCGACGAGCGTGAGCGGAACCGCGTGCGCGATGTCGGAGCCGACGATGCGCGTCGTCGACAGCGCCGGGTACAGCAGCAGCAGGACCGTCACGCCGATCGCGCCCGCGCCGACGGACGTCAGCGACACGAGCACGCCGAGCACGGCGCCCGTGAGCACGGTCGCGGCGAGCGTGCGCGCCGGGCTTGGCGGCAGCGCGCGCGTGCGCCGCGCGGCGAATGCGGCGAGTTGCGGGCGAAACAGCAGAGACAGCGACGTGAGGAGCAGCGCGGCGCCGAGCACGAGCTGGATCATCCGGCTCGTTTCCTGCGAGTGCATGCCGTGCGAATGCAGGAACCACAGCGTGATCGCGGCGGCGGGCACGCTGCCCGCCGCGAGGCGCCCGGTGATCCGCCATTCGACCGTGCCCTTGAGCCCGTGCACGAAGGTGCCCGTCGCCTTCGTGATCGCCGCGTACAGCAGATCGGTGCCGACTGCGGTTGCCGGATGCACGTTGAACAGCAGGACGAGGATCGGCGTCATCAGCGAGCCGCCGCCGACGCCCGTCAGACCGACGAGGAAACCGACGAGGAGGCCGGACAGGGAGTAGAGCGGATCGATATGAGGCAACGACATCGGCGGAGAACGTTAGGCGTTTGAAAGCGACGGCGCGAGGCGAATCCGACATTGTCGCAAAACTCGCGAGTCGATGCGGAAATGCGCAAAAAGATCGGGGAAGAACCGCGAGGGCGTCGAGCGGACGAAGGCAGTCAGCCGCGCGCGGCATGCGATGCGAGATCGGGCGTGAAGAGGGCGGCGGCGGACGGCGCGGCCGCACCCCGCCGCCCGCGCGCAGCCGCCCGCGCGCAGCCGCCGGCGCCGGAGCTCGATCGCCAGCCGCGAACGATGCGCTTGGAAGGTGTCGCGCGGCGGTGCGCTCGAAGGCGAGCACGCACGGCGCAACGCTTAACCGGCGACCGGCAATCGGCAACAGACCACAGGCCACAGGCAACCCGCAACCCGCAACCCGCAACCGACAATCGGCAACAGGCGAGCCGCACCCCGCCGCGAGCGATGCGCGCCGCCGGCGCAGCCCGCGTGTTTCGCGCCACTCAATGCGCTGCGCCGCGCAGCTCGGCCGCGGCGTTCGACTGCGCGCGGATGCGCAGCGCGAACGCGAGGCACGCGGCGGCGGCGGCGAACACGGCGCCGCACGCGAACGCGACGCGATAGCCGCCGTTGAGCGCGACGGGCAGCGCCGCGTGCGCGGCGACGAGCGAATCGGTGCGCGCGGACGCGACGCTCGCGAGCACCGCGAGGCCGAGCGCGCCGCCCATCATGAACGAGGTGTTGACGATGCCCGACGCGAGCCCCGAATCGCTCGGCGCGACGTCGCTCATCGCGGCGAGCAGCACCGGATTGAACGCGACGCCCGCGCCGATGCCGAGGAGCGCCATGCCCGGCAGCACGTGCGCGACGAAGCCGCCGTCGGCGGGCGCGCGCGCGAAGAGCGCGAGGCCGATCGCGGCGGCCACGAGCCCCGCCGCGATCGGGCCGCGGATGCCGAAGCGCATCACGATCTTCGCGGACAAGCCGAGCGAGAACGCGGCCATGATGAGGTTCGCGGGCAGGAATGCGAGGCCCACCTCGAGCGGCCCGTAGCCGAGCACGCGCTGCATGTAGAGCGCGGACAGGAAGAACCACGCGAACATCGCGGCCGCCCACAGCACGCCGATCGCGTTCGCGGCCGCGACGTTGCGCTTCGCGACGAGCACGAGCGGCATCAGCGGATGCGCGACGCGCGCCTCGATCGCGACGAACGCCGCAAAGAGCGCGGCGGCGCCGGCGAGGAGCGAGACCGTTTGCGTCGACAGCCAGCCGGCCTCGTTGCCGTTCACGACGCCGTAGACCGCGAGCATCAGCGAAGCCGTCACCGCGACGGCGCCCGCGACGTCGAGCCGCGCGTCGGCCGCCTGCGCGCGCGCCTTCGGCAGCAGCGCGGCGGACAGCGCGTAGACCACGACGCCGATCGGCAGGTTCACGAGGAAGATCCAGTGCCAGCTGAGCACGCTCGTGAGGAAGCCGCCGAGCAGCACGCCGAGGCTGCCGCCGCCCGCGCAGACGAAGCCGTAGACGCCCATCGCCCTCGCGCGCTCGCCCGGCTCGATGAACAGATTCATGATGAGCGACAGCGCGACGGCCGACACGACCGCGCCGCCGAGCCCCTGCACCGCGCGCGCGGCGATCAGCACGGCCTGCGTCTGCGCGAGCCCGCACGCGAGCGATGCGAGCGTGAAGAGCGTGAGGCCCGCGAGGAACATCCGGCGGTGGCCGTACAGGTCGCCGAGGCGGCCGCCCAGCAGCAGGCAGCCGCCGAACGTCAGCATATAGGCGTTCACGATCCAGACGAGTGCGGTTTCGGCGAAGCGCAGGTCCGCGCCGATCGACGGCAGCGCGACGTTGACGATCGTCGAGTCGAGCACGATCATCAGCACGCCCAGACAGAGAACGACGAGCGCGTACCAGCGCTTCGGGCCGTGCAGGCCGTGTGTCATGGGGAGGCCTCCGAAGGAAGGGAGGCTGCATTGTAAGCTCGCTGTGAGGCGTCTTGCTGCCGGTTGCTGACAGGCGACGCGTCGTTCGCGCGCGGGCCGCGGCGACGCGCGGCCCGCGCGCGCAGGCTCACCGGCGGAACGTGTCGACGGCGGCGCGGCCGACCGCGGGATCGTCGGTGAAGAAGCCGTCGATGCCCGCGCGCAGATACGCCTGGATCTCGCGCACCGAGCCCGCCGTGTTGCGTGCGCTCGGCGCGCCGCCGTCCTTCAGCGAGCCCGGCAGGAAGTTGTTTTCCGGCCGGAACGTGTACGGATGCACGAGCAACCCCGCCTCGTGCGCGTCGCGCACATAGTTCGTCGGCTGCTGCAGCGCGCCGTCGGCGCCCACCGGAATGATCGAGGTCTTGTACGGCCCGAGCGCGTTCGCATACGTCGCGATCTCGCGCATCCCGCTTTGCGTCGACAGATCGCCGTAGGTGCGCGCATCGCCCGCCTTCACGAAGTCGTACGGCCGTTGCTTCGGCTCGTCCATCAGCTGCACGAGCTTCCAGTTCGGCTGGCTCGCGCCGATGCGGTTGCGGATCGCCTTCAGGTTCGCGACTTCGAACGACTGGATGTAGACGGTCGCGTCGCGCGCGGTGTACGGGTCCTGGCGCAGCGCGTCGACGAGGCGGTCCTCGAGCGGCAGGCCGATCGACTGGAAGTAGGTCGGGTGCTTCGTCTCCGGATAGAGATGGATCGTGCGGCCGACCTGCGCGGACATTTGCTTCGCGAGCGCGACGATCTCGTCGAACGTCGGGATCTCGAACTGATCGTCGTACGCGGTGTTCGCCGGACGGTACTGCGGGATGCGCTCGCGCGCGCGCAGCGTCTTCAGCTCGGCGAGCGTGAAATCCTCGGTGAACCAGCCGGTGAGCGGCACGCCGTCGATCGTCTTCGTCGCCTTGCGGCTCGCGAACTGCGGCAGCGCCGACACGTTCGTCGTGCCCGAGATCTCGTTCTCGTGGCGCGCGACGAGCACGCCGTCGCGCGTCGCGACGAGGTCCGGCTCGATCACGTCCGCGCCGTCCTCGATCGCCTTGCGGTACGACGCGAGCGTGTGCTCGGGGCGCAGCGCGCTCGCGCCGCGATGGCCGACCACCTGCACCTTCGCCGAGATCGGCTGCGTGGGGGCGGGGTCGTCGCCGCCGCAGGCGGCGAGCGCGAGCGTCGCCGCGCACGCGAGCGCGACGGGGGAGAAAGCGAACAAGCGCTTGAAGAACATGTCGTCGATCCTGTGAAACGAAAACGGGCTTCGAAAAAGGGTGGCGTCGGCGGCGGGCGTTTGCGCCCGCGCGCCGCGTGCGAGCGCGGCGCATTCCGCGCGGCCTGGGCCGGCCGGGATGCGATCGTCGCAGCGAATGATTACATATGTATTACGTATTGCTGTCTATTTTCGTGCGCCGGGCTGATGGCGCAAAGCCGGGTGCCGCGCGCGTCGGAACCGGCGACGAAGGCGCGGCGATGCGGATGCGAGCACGTCGTCGGCGCGCGCGAACGCGCGATGGGCCGCCGATCGAAGCCGCGGCGTCGCGCTCCATGCGAGGGAACGCGCGCGATCCCGTCCGGCTGCCCGTGCAATGCCGCGTCAGCGCTCGACGATCGCGGCGACGCCGAGCGCGATGAAGAGCGCGCCCGCGAGATAGCGCCCGGCGATCATCGCCGCGCCGCCCGGCGTCGCGCGTGTGCGCAGCGGATGCGCGAGCGCGATGCAGGTCAGGTCGGCGAGCGAGAACAGCAGGTTCGCGCTCGCGCCGAGCAGGAAGAGCTGCCAGCCGACGCCGAGCGGCGCGGCCGGATCGACGAATTGCAGCAGGAACGACAGATAGAACAGCGCCGATTTCGGATTCGACGCCTCGATGAGCGCGCTCGACGAGATCACGTTCCTCGGCACGGCGGACGGCGCGCCGTCGTCGCCCGCGCGCGAGCGGATGCGCTCGACGCCGAGCCAGACCAGATACGCGCCGCCGGCGACGCGCAGCGCGTGATAGAGCCACGGCGACGTGTCGAAGACGACGACCGCGCCCACCGCGACCGCGCAGATCTGGACGAATGCGCCGAGATGGATGCCGAGCGCCGACAGCACGCCCGCGCGTCGGCCGTGCTGCAGCGTCAGCGAGACCGTTTGCAGCAGCGCCGGGCCCGGGATGAAGCCGAAGCCGAGACAGGTGACAATGAAGGCGAAAGTCGGGTTGACCGTCATGGGGAATCGCTCGTCGAGGAAACGCGGGACCGGCCGGGCGGCGATGCTCTGCGGCTCGAATCGGCCACGGCGCGTATCGACCGACCGCGGCGCGCCGATGCCGCATGCAAGCGCGCCTGCGGCATGCGTGGCACGTGGTGCAATCTGCAGACGAAACGGCCGATCAGGCGAGCTTAAGGCACGGCGGCGTTGCCGGGCAATCGAAAGATGGCGGCGGGCACGGGACGGCTGGCGCAGGCGTCGCACGTGCGGCTGGCGCGGCGCGCGATCCCGGCGCCGCGGCTCAGACCCGCTTGTAGAAGAACGTCGTCGCGCACGGCGCGCCGTCGGGCATCAGCGCGTAATCGGGCACGACGCCGACGCGCTGCCATCCCGCGCGCCGGTAGAGCCGCTCGGCGTCGCCGCCCGTCACCGTGTCGAGCACTAGGACGGTCTTGCCAGCCGCGCGCGCGGCACCGTCGAGCGCGTCGAGCAGCCGCTGCGCGACGCCGCGGCGCCGCGCGTCGCGATGCACGAGCATCTTGGCGACGTCCGCGCGATGCGGCTGGTTTTCCGGCAAGCGCGTGATCATCTGGACCGTGCCGACGATGCGGCCGTCAGCATGTTGCGCGACGAAGAGCGTGCGATCGCCACGCGCGACGCCATCGGCCACGTCGCGCCAGAACGCGCGCGCCTTGTCTCGCGCGAGCGGCGCCATGAAGCTCACCGACGCGCCGCCTTCGACGCAATCGATCAGCACGTCGGACAGCGCGTCGATGCACGCGGCCGCTTCGTTCGGCTCGACGCAGCGCACGTCGATCGAGTCGCTCATTCGATTCTCCCGGCACGGATCGCGTTCGCAGCGGCGAGCGCGACGACGTAGCGCGCGGCCTTGCGGCCCGGATTGAAGAAGAGGGTCGGGCGATCGACACGCATCGCGAGACAGTCGCCGGCGGCGACGCGCCACGTGTCGTCGCCGCTCGTGATGTCCATTTCGCCTTCGAGCATCCAGATCTGCTGATGCCAATCCGCGTCTCGCTCGCCGGTGTCGTACGCGACGCGCTCGCCGGGCGGGAACCTCACCTCGACGAGCTGCAGCGGCGACGCCACCGCGGGCGACAGGCTGCGGCGCACGTAGCCCGACGCCGGATCTTTCCAGACCGGCTGCTCGGCGGCGCGAGCGAGCGGCGACGCGGCGTGCGCGTCGCGATCGTCCTCGAACAGCGACGCGAGCGACACGCCGAGCGCATTCGCGAGCCGTTCGAGCACGACGGCCGTCGGGCTGCTTTGCGCGCGTTCGATGAGCGAGATGTTCGAGCGGCTCACCTTGCTGCGTTCCGCGAGCGCGTCGAGCGAGTAGCCGCGAAGGTCGCGGAGGGCGCGCACGCGGCGCGCGATCAGTTGGTTGACGTCCATGCAATCCAGTATATTGGATAAAAATCCAGAATACTAGATGACGTGTCGGGCGATGCGATCACGTGCGCATCGAAGGCGCGTTCGGCGGCCGGATCGAGCGGATCGCTCGCGCGGCGCGGCGCGGCGCGCCGCGTTGGCGAAGCGCCGCGCCGCTCGCACCGTCGTACGGCCGCACCGCTGCACCGCCGCCCCCGGCTCAGGCGGCCGGAGGTGCGACGCTCGGCTTTACTTCGCGTCCTCGAGGCGGATCGTCCCCTTCAGATGCAGGGACTCGCCGTTGCGATGCGCGATGTTCGTGTAGACGACGCCGTTCTCGAAGTCTTCGACGTGCACGACGTTGTCACCGCTCTTCGGCTCGTGCCAATAGACCATGAATACTTGCGGCCGGATCTGCGTCGCCTTGTATTCGACGGTGTCGGTCGCGCCTTGGTACTGGCCGGACGTGCCGACGAACGTCATCGTGTGGTCGTCCTTGAAGTCGAGGCGAAAGCCGATGTCGCCGAACTGCACGAGCGCCTTCCTCCCCGCGGCCGGGAAGGCGGACGCCGCGCCGGCGACGGGCCATTGCATCTCGCCCTTGATGACCTTCGCGCTCATTTCGAGCGACGACACGTCGGCGAGGTTCGGATAGCGCGCCTTCATCGCGGCGATCAGCTCCGCGGAGTTTTTCGCTTTCGGGGCTTCCGCGTCGAACGCGACCAGATAATCGCGCGTGAACTTCACGGACGCGAGCGTGTACGGTTCGCTGCCGTCCGAATTCGCGAGGTAGTGGCCGGGCACGACGAGTTTCGGATGCAGCGCCGCGATCCTGTCGAGCGTCTTGATCCAGTTGCGGCGCGATTCCGGCGTCTGCGTATCGGCGATCCACACGTGGATGTTCGCCGCGACCGGAATGCCGCCGATGACCGCGCGCGCGGACGGGATCGACACGAACGTGCGGTCGGGCGACGCGCCGTCGAGCCCGACGATGCGCAGCTCGTGACCGTCGAGCGTCAGCTTGTCGCCCTTGAGCGGCTGCGGCACGACGAGCGAGCGCGGCGCGTTGTCCTTCAGGATCGGCCCCCAGTACGCGAGCTTGTCGTCCTTGTTCGCCCGGATTGCGGCGACCGTCTGCGGCGTCGCGACGATCTTCGCGTCCGGGAACGCGGCCTTGATCGTATCGAGGCCGAAGTAGTAGTCCGGATCGCTGTGGCTCACGTAGACGAGCTTGAGCGGCTTGCCGGTCGCCTTGATCTTGTTGACGAGGGCTTCTGCGTCGTTGCGCTGGAACTGCGCGTCGATGAGGATCGTGCCGGTCTTGCCGGTGACGATCTCCGACGACACGGGAAAGAGGCTTTTCTCGCCGGGGTTGTAGACGTCGATCTGAAGCGGCGCGGCGGCGTCCGCCGCATGAGCGGGGCTTGCGCCGAACAAGGAGGCGGCTGCGGCGGCGAGCGCCACGAGGGAGCGCATGAACATGAAGGATTCCCTGAGAGTATTGGTTTTGTGAAGGCGACGCGCGGGCAAGCGATGCGGCGTCGTCGAAGCAGGACGGTATCATCGAATCGGAATCTGGGCGCGTCACCTCGCTGAAAAGTTAGCAAAACGAATCGATGAATCGACACGGCACCGGCTGCGTTGCCGGTCGCTCCGAAAGCCGGGAAGCCTTGCGCCGCGCGCGTTGCGCGACGGAAGCGAACCGTCGTGCAATTGGTGCTAGTATCTGTGGAATAGGTAGTTACCGGTGGAAACTATAGACTGGATGGCAACGATGGGGAAGAACGCACCGAAAGGTGAGCAGATTACCGAGAGGAAACCTTCGCTTCTCGACGCGCTGCGCAAGGGTAACGTGTACGCGTCGGAATGCCCGACGCGGCTCGTGCTCGATCGCATCGCGGACAAATGGACCGTGCTGATCCTCGCGCTGCTGTCGCATCAGCCGCTGCGCTTCAACACGCTGTTGCGGCACATCGAAGGCTTGTCGCAGAAGGTGCTGTCGCAAACGCTCAAGCGGCTGGAGCGGGACGGTCTCGTCGCCCGCACCGTTTACGCGACGGTGCCGGTATCGGTCGAATATGCGCTGACGCCGCTCGGCCACACGCTCGCGCATTCGATCTCGCCGATCATCGTGTGGGCGGAGACGCACATTGACGCCGTGCTCGACGCGCGCACGGCCTATGACGCCCAGAAAAGCGGCGCGACCGACTGAGCGATCGCAAGCGTTCGGCCGGTTCGTAATCGGCGCCGCGAAATATCGAGAAAAATAAATGCCGGCGCAATGTGATTTTTATTCCCGACTGATGTTTTTTCTGGCGAATCGAAACAACGCCATTGTTTCCTGCATCGTACGAAACGAGCGAAAAATGCGGAAAGGGTTGCTTTGATGCGCCGCGTCATTCATCATGCTTGCGAGAAAGCAACGCGAAAGCTGTTCGATCGGAATTTGACATCGCCAAGTACGACGTTTGAAAAAACGTTGAGAACATTGAGTGGTCGAGGTTTGTCGTGGCTCGGATGTTTGGAACCATGTGTCGGTTTACACGGCCCATTCATCGGATCATAGTCATGGCAAATAAAGCAGCACGATAACTACGAGCGTACTTACGGAGACTGAGGATGATACGCACATACGAGGGGTCGGCGGAGCAGTTGTCTTTTCAAATTCCCATTCGGGCAGTCGTCGCGTGCATTGCTTTCCCGCGCAATCGCATCGCTAATTAGCCGTCGATATTCATTCAATTTCCGCTTGAGGGCGCCGCATCGCCATGCCGCGCCGCGAATCGGCGCGCGCATTGAATTCCGCGGGTCGATTCCGCACTGACCGCGCGTTCGCGGCCAAGCGTCGCGAATCGCCGCGTCGCCAGTCGGCGACACCGAGATACCAACCATCCGGCGGGCGGTAAGGTCACGCCGGACGAGACCGGATTCGATCAAAAAGGAGGGGTGATGTTTTGCATTCCTAATCTTCGCGCTGCCGTGTTGTCCTGTGTGGTCGCCGCGATGCCGTTCGTCGCCGGCTGCGGCGGCGGCGACGATCCCAGCCCGATACAGGTCGGGCAATGTTCGGGCGGCTCGTGCCCGCCGAGCGGCCCGAGCACGACGCCGCCCACGGTGACGAAGCTCTGCCCCGACGCACTCGATTACTCGACGACGTACACGGGCGGGTCGGGCAGCGGCGAATACGTGAAGGTCAAGTTCGATACCGCGAAGAAGACGTATCAGATGCAGTTCGTCGCGTCGTCGGTGCCGACGTCGGCGGGGCAGATCAACAACACGCGCGCCGGTCTCACGATCAACGGCACGTTCCACAACGCAACGGGCCTGCCGACCGCCGAGCAGAACCGTTGTGCGTTCGTGCTCGACAACGGCGCGACGAGCGACGGCGCCTATTCGGTGACGATCAACCGAGCCGATCCGCCGATGCTGTTCGTCGGCATGGGCGTCGTGGGCGGCGGCATTCCGGGCGCGACGGTCGCGTTCTCGGGCCTTCAGCTGTTTCCCGGCTTCACGATAGGCACGGTGCCGTCGCGCACGTTCGATTTCTATCCGTTCATCGGTTTTACGGACACCGAAACGGATTTCACGAAAGTAGCGGGCGCCTACAACGAAGTCGGCGTGCACCTGCTGCCGACGGGCACGTCGTTCCAGACGGCCGCGCCGCAAGGCTGGCAGCCCGATGTCGTGAACTGGACTCAGACGCTCAATGCGGACGGCTCGTGCACGATCACGCCGGGCAGCGACTACTCGTGCCGCACGACCGGCACGCCCTGGACGCTGCGCACGAACGCGGACGGCTCGCCCGACAACGTGTTCGTGAGCCATCCGCAACCGAACCAGCCGTATCCGTCCGCGGGGCAGGGGCAGCCGCTCGTGATCATCACGCCGAGCCAGGCGCAGGGCGTGATGATCGTCGGCAAGCTCAACGGCCGGCTCGTGCCAGTCGTCATTCGCGTCGGCTACGCGAACGTCAACGCGGGCAATCCGCTCGCGTCGGTCGCCGATGCGGAGATCGGCATCTCGGTGCTCGCGCCCGTCACGCCGCTCGCGGCGAATTCGCTGCAAGGCGGCTTCATCGGCGCGACGAGCGCGGTTGCGTGCGGCGTCGTGAGCTTCGGCGGCACTTCGAACGCGCCCGCCAACAGCGGCTCCGCGTTCGACAACACGACGCCTCATCCCGAATTGCCCGGCACGTATCACGACGGCTTCTTCTATCCGTCCGCCGGAAACTGCACGGACGGCTCGGCCGTGTCGACGCTCGCGGCGAACTATACGTCGACGTTGTTCCAGGGCGCGACTGCGGCATTTCTCGATCCGATGACGTCGTCCGTGAGCTCGCAGTTCTCGCTCGATTACACGCAGACGACGCCCGGCAAGATCAAGGTGACGGCGACGCGCGACTTCAATGCGCAAGGCAGCACGGGCGCGGTCGCGATCTTCAAGAAAGGCGACTACGGCTGGCTCATCAAGGTCGGCGACGTGTACGGAATGGTCGTCAACAACAGCCAGTACAACCCGTTCTTCACGGTCGGCGCATTCGTTCAGTAACGCATGACATGGCGGCGGCGCCGGGCGCCGCCGCGGACTTCACGATATCGAGGATTCCTATGTATTGGAGAAAATCGCTGGCCGCCGCCGTACTGGCTCCCGTCCTGACCGCCTGCGGCGGCGGGGACGATCCGCCGCCCGCGCCCGTCGTCCGTCTGTGCCCGAAGACGATCGATTACAACACCGTGTTCACGGGCGGCTCGGGTTCGGGCGAACTGGTCCGCGTGCAGCTCGACACGACGAAGATGACGTTTCAGATCACGTATCTGGCGTCGCCGGTGCCGGCGGCGACGGGCACCGTGCAGCCGACGCGCGATACGCCGCCGAACAACGTCGTGACGGGCACGCTGACGGACGAAACGGGGCTGCCGACCGAAAAGCTGAATCAGTGCACGTTCCGGCTGAACAACGCGAGCCTCGATCCGAACCGTCCGGCGCGGGTGTTTCTCGGCGAAGGCGTGCTGGGCGGCGCGATACCCGGCGCGACGATCCAGTTCGGCGGCGTGATCGGCGTCGGCCAGATTCCGAAGACGACGTTCCCTTACTACCCGTTCATCAGCTTCTCCGATCAGGAAACCGATCTTTCGAAGATCGCGGGCAACTACAACCAGCTCGGCTATCACCAGGTGCCGTCGCAAAACTTCGCGCCGGCGGCGGTCGACGCGAAGGTCACGATCAACGCGGACGGCACGTACGTCGAGACTGACAACTTCGGCAAGAAGAACGGCGGCCAGCCGCTCGCATCGAGCGCGACCGTCAATCAGAAACTGACGCTGCGCGCGGACGCGCCGGCGTTCCAGTCGCTCAACTATCAGCCGCAGATTGCGGCGACGCTGCCGTCGCTCGATCCGACGAAGGCGGGCAAGGGCATCCTGATCGTTGGCAAGCTGCGCAATCAGCTGGTGCCGATCTTCATCCGCACCGGCGCGGCGAATGCCGACCTGACGCAAGGCTCGCCCGTCGCGGACGACGAATCAGGGATCTCGATCCTCAGCCCGCAGGCGACGATCGCGTCGGGCTCGCAGAACGGCGAGTACACGGGGGTCGACAGCGTGCTCGACTACCGTGCGACGGCGCTCGTCGGCGCGCAGGCGACGCTGCTCGATCCGTTCCATGCGTCGCAGGTCGCGCTCACGCGCTCGCTCGATCTCGATTACACGCAGGCCGTGCCGGGCGTCGTCACGACGGTCCAGACGAATGCCGCGTCGGGGCCGCCTACCGGCAAGTTCATCTTCACGGGCGGCGTGTTCGGCTTTCTCGACATGAGCGACGTCAACAACCCGTATTTCACGGTGGGCGCGTTCGTGCAGTGAACGCCGCGCGCAACAGGAGACACACGGCGACGCGCGGCTTGCAGCCCGCGTCGACCGACCGGAGTATCAGGAGACTTCATGAAGAAGCTGATTGCCGCGTGCGTCGTTGCCGGTGCATCGACGAGCGCTTTCGCGCAGGGGGCGGGCGATTTGGTCGCGACGCTCGGCTGGCTGCACGTGATGCCGCAGGATTCGACCAACGGCCTCACCACCAACGTCGTCAATTCGCCGATCAACGGGCCGCTGCGGCTGCCGGGATCGTTCACGTCACCGGGCACGAGCCTCACGGTCAACAACGCGGACACGGTAGGCCTCACGTTCACGTACTTCTTCACCGACCATATCGCGGTGACGTCCGTGCTCGGGATTCCGCCGGAGTTCGCACTGACGGGGCATGGCGTCATCCGGCCGCCCGGTCCGTCCGGATCGCTCGGCAGCGTCGATCTCGGCAATCCGGCGAATCAGCCCGCCGTGAAAAATGCGCGGCAATGGAGCCCGACGATCATCTTGAACTACTACTTCAATTCGCCGACCGCGAAGTTCCGGCCGTTCGTCGGCATCGGCCTGGCGTACAGCTGGTTCTCGAACATCGAGCTCAACGGCAATTTCGCGAAGGACATCAACGACAACCTCGGCAGCGTGCTCGCGGCGGGCGCCGGCAAGCCGGGGCCGACGTCGGTCGAGGGGAAGGCTTCGTCGTCGTTCACGCCGGTCTACAACCTCGGCGCGAGCTATGCGTTCGCGAAGAACTGGGCGCTGACGGCGACGCTGTCGTACATGCCGCTCAAGACGTACTCGTCGCTCGTCATCAAGGCGGCCGACGGCACGACGCTCGCGACGACGCGCACGCGGCTGAAGGCCGATCCGCTCATCACGTTCGTCGGGATTTCCTACAAGTTCTGAGCCATGGGCGCGCGGCGCCGGCGCCCGGGCTTCCTGTGACCGAGCGGTCGCGATTCGTCGGCTGCGACGTCACGTCACTGGCGGCATGCCGCCATTCGTCAAGTGAGGCAGACCCATGCGTAACCGTAAATTTGTTCCGTTCGTTGTCGCGTTGGCATTCGCAGCGGCCGCAGCTACGCCAGCGCTCGCCGTCACCGTATCTCGCGTCGACGGGCAGCCGATGAATCCGAACGGCGAGCCGTTCTCGGCGACGTCGTCTCCCAACGAAACGCTGCTGACCAAGGGCTCGATTTCCGCGAACTGCGTCGCGACGTTCAACGGCACGATCACGCCCGCGGGCATCGTCAACATCACGTCGACGACGTTTACCGGCAGCAACAGCCTGTGCGGGCTCATCAAGGGCAGCGCGAGCGGCACGAGTCCGTGGACGGGCCAGGCCGACAGCGCGACGCAACTGACGATCAACAACGCGCAGGTCAACGTGACGCTGCTCGGCCAGTGCGGCCCGAGCAAGATCGTCACGACGTGGAGCGATGCGAATTCGTCGCTGACCTTCAGCAATGCGGTGCTGACGCCGGACTGCAAGGTAACGGGGACGGTCGTGACGTCGCCGAAGTTCCGCGTGCAGTAATTCGCGTTCGTCGGGGTTCCTGCGTGCGGCGGCTCGTCGATCATGAGCCGCTGCGCGTGCATTGCGCGAACGCGGCCGCCAGGAGCCGCCGCGTTCGCGAGACGAAGTGCGACCGAAAGGCCGCCTGACGCGAGGGCAGCCGCGCATGCCGTTATGCCGGGATGCGCGGCCCGGCGAGCATCGCGATCGCGCTGAAGGGGTAGGCGCGTGGGGCCGCGATGCGCGTCGCGCGATGCGTGCGCGGGTGGCGCGCAGGCGCGCGAAACGGGTGCGAAGGCGAAACAGCCGTCGCGCCGGCGTTTCGGAGCCCGATCGAAAGCGGGGCGGCCGTCGTCGAAAAGAATGGGGCGACGCGTTCGCGCATCGACGCGGCGCGCGGAGTCGAGCCTTCGACGCATGGGCGAAGGCGGCTCGTGCGCGACGTGCAGCGACAGTTGCCGTCGCCCGAGTGCGGACACGATCCGCATCGCTATTTCTCGGATGACCCATGCCTGACAATCATAATCATCGCGTCGACGCCCAAGGCCTGTCGCTCGGCAGCTTGCGCACGGCAGCATGGCTTCGGCATCTCCTCGATCATGCGGAGTGCTTCGCATCCTCGGCGGCGGCGAGCCGCGAGGCGCGCATCGCAACCGCCGCGCGCGACACGCTCGCGCGGGCGGGCGCGAACGCGCGACACGGCCCGGCGGCCGCCGCCGATCTTCTGAACGAACTGCTTGCGGCGCTGCAAGGCGGCGTGTCTGCGGACACGGCGCTCGCCACGGCTTTCGGCACATTCGAGCGCATGCCGACGAAGCGGCTGCTTGCGGCCGTGGATCGCCATCTGCCCGGTTCGAAAGCCGTGTTCGACGGCGCGTATGGCGTTGCCGACGCGTGCGGCTACGTCGGTCCCGAAATCGGCTGGGCCGCGCTCGACTCAATCGAGTTCGGCGTCGGGCGCGGGCTCGCCACGGACAGCGAAGTCGCCGAAGACGCGATGCGCGGTCTGGTGCGCTTCGACGGACGGGCGGCGGGCCGCGTGATCGACCGTGCGATCGGACGCATGTGGGGCGCGGACGAAAAGAGCATCGACGCGATGGCTGCACTCGCGGCGTTTTCGGCAACGCTCGCGGCGAACGTGCCCATCACGCTCGCCGCGTACGGCGGCGAACACAATGGCGTTGCGGCCGCGATTCGCGGCGAGCGACAGGATCTCGCTTCGACCGAGGGGCTGCTCGCCGCGCTCGCCGTCTGCCGGCTCGATCGCCTGACGGGCGCCGGCAGCTTCTGGGCGTGCTACCTGCTCGCGGGCGTGATGATCGCGGCGCCCGACATCGTGACTGCGATGGCTCGCCGCTTTCATGGCGACGCGCTGAACGCGTGGCTCGCTGCGCTTCTCGCCTCGCCCGCGCACAGCGAGGTCGGCGGTGCGGGCGCGGCTGCGCTTGCGCGGTTGTCCGCAACGATGAGCTTCACGTCGCGGTACAACCCGATCGTTCACACGAAGCGCAGATCGATGCGCTGAGTGCCGAGCCGGCCGCGCGGGCGGCCCACGCGGTTCGCGCTCAGATCGACGGGCCGATCTTGTCGAAGTGTCTGCCGGCCGCTTGGCGGCGAAACGCGCCGGCGATGTCGTCGAGCGCGAACGTGCGATCGATCGCCGGCTTGATGCCGGTCGCATCGATCGTGCGCGCCACGTCGATCTGATCCTTCGTGCTTCTCGCGAGCCCTGTCGTCGGATCGCCGGGTGCGATGTTCGGCGCGCGATCTTGATGAAGATGTCCGTTTCGTGAACGGCATCGAATTCGGTCGATTTTTTTTGAGCTAAATCACGAACCTTGGGAGGAGTCAAGTCGACATTTTTTATTCAATTCAAAGTGCATTTCATGTGGAAGAAGAAAGAATGTCGAGCGAATGAAATCGATATTTCATTTCGACATGAAAGATGATGGCTGGCGGTCGCCGATTGAATGTGTGCGGGCGAGTGGGCGTGCAAACGTCGCCGCATGTGCGGCCGTGCCTGACCATGTCGTAGATCGTCTGGGCGACGGAGCCGTGAGGAAGAGGCAGGGATGTTCGAGTCTCCGGATCTTTCTGGCCGCGCGGGAAGGAGTTTTGCTTCGCTCCGAGTGCCCTGCCATCCCCAACGGATCTGCGTAATGAGAGGCCGATCCTCGATCCTGACGATGATCGCACGTCGTCGTCTCGAGGGAGTGGCGAAGGACATATTTTTCATGAAATATCAATGCAATTTTTTATTGAATTTTCATTGGATTTTTAAGGAATTTATGTATGCATTGAATAATGACATTTCTTGAGATTGAATGTAACGGAATGCAATGCATTGTTACGTTACGGCGTTCGTAACGACTGTATGGCGACACGTTAACTATGCTGCCCGTTCGACATATCGAGCAATTAAATTCGCCGACGATTTGCATTTTTGAAGAAAACAGTGGGCGATCGACTCGGCGCACATGCTGGCATGCTCCGTGCGATGACCTCCGCGCCGTAATGACGGCGGTACCTATCCACACGAGGTCACATATGAAACAAAACTTCAAGTTGACGAGCATTGCACTGTCCGCAGCAGTCGCGTTTGGGGTCGCGGCTGCGACGCCGGCCGTCGCAGGGGGGCTGAATACTCTTCCGGTCTCCGCATCGACCGGCGATCTCGGCAGCGCCGGCTCCGGCGGCGCGACATTGGCGCTCGCAGGCGACGCGCAGCATGGGGCGATCCATGCCGGCGCGCTCGGTTCGGCCGACGCGTCGATCAGCAGCGGCGCACTCGACAGCTTGGCGGGCGCGCTCGCGAACGCGGTGAGCCACAACCCCGTTCAGGGCGTCGTGAGCAACGCGGCCGGCACGCTGACGAATCTGGCGAACAACAACCCGCTGCCGGGCGCACTGAGCAACGCCGCAAGCGCGCTGCAAAACGCAGTGGAGAACAACCCGCTGCCCAGCGTCGCGAACAACGCGGTGGGCACGCTGACGAATCTGGCGAACAACAACCCGCTGCCGGGCGCGCTGAGCAACGCCGCGAGCACGCTGCAAAACGCGGTGGCGAACAACCCGCTGCCCGGTGTCGCGAGCAACGCGGTGGGCACGCTGACGAATCTGGCGAACAACAATCCGCTGCCGGGCGCGCTGAGCACCGCCGCAAGCACGCTGCAAAACGCGGTGGCGAACAA
>NZ_JPWT01000094.1:0-40281 GCF_000773065.1 Burkholderia sp. ABCPW 111
GCACACGGCGCACACGGCGCACACGGCGCACACGGCGCACACGGCGCACACGGCGCACACGGCGCACACGGCGCACACGGCGCACACGGCGCACACGGCACACACGGCGCACACGGCGCACACGGCACACACGGCACGCACGGCTCACACGGCTCACACGGCTCACACGGCGCGCGCCGCGCCGTGCGCGCGGGCGGCGCACGGCCCCAGCGGCGGATCGCCAGTCGGCCATTCGACGGACGCGCGCGGCGACGAAGCACCCGCGCATTTTCGAGACGCCGGGCGGCGGCGAGCCGGTAAGATGGTGGCTTCCGCGCCGCGTCGCGCGCCACGCCGTCTTCGTGACGATCGCCCATGTCCTCCGCTTCGCCCGGCCCGAACGTTCCGTTGCTGCCGCCCTTCGTCGCGATGCTTCGCCGGGCGCTCGACGCCCGCGGCGACGCGCGCGCGATCTGGCTCGAAGCCGCCGGCCTGCTGCATCCCGTCGACGACGGCGCGATCCATCGGCTGACGATGGCGCTCGTCGGCGACGGGCGCGCCGACGACGCGGTCGAACTCGCGCGCCTCTGCGACGCGCTCGCGCCGACGTCGCCCGCCGCCGCGTTCAACCACGGCTACGCGCTGCAGCACGCGGGGCGTCACGCGGAGGCGATCGCGCCGTACCGGCGCGTGCTGGCCGTCGAGCCCGCATGGCCGTCGCTGAAGAACAACCTCGCGATCGCCGTCCGGATGACGGGCGGCGACGACGCCGAGGAGCTCGCGCTGCTCGAAGGAGCGGCCGCCGGCGCGCCGTCCGAGCCCGATGCGTGGATCAATCTCGTTATCGCGCGGCTGCGCCGCCACGACCTGCCGGGCGCGCTCGACGCGTCGGCGAAGGCGCTCGCGCTCGCGCCCGACAGCCCGCTCGCGCTCACCAACGCGGCGATGGCGTACAAGGAGGCGCAGCGCTGGGACGACGCCGAGCGCGCGTCGCGGCGCGTCATCGAGCTCGAGCCCGGCGATGCGTCGCACCGCTTCAACCTCGCGCTGATCCGGCTCGCGCGCGGCGACTACGCGAGCGGTTGGCCGGCGCACGAACTGCGCTGGAGCGGCGCGCCCGAGCTGCGCGGCAAGCTGCCGGCGCTGCCCGGCCCGCGCTGGCGCGGCGAGCCGCTGGCCGGCAAGACGCTGCTCGTGTGGGGCGAGCAGGGCATGGGCGACCTGCTGCAGTTCGCGCGCTTCGTGCCGGCGCTCGCCGAGCGCGTGCATCGCGAAGGCGGCCGGCTCGAATGGAATGCGTTTCCGCAAATGGGCGATCTGCTCGTGCGCAGCCTCGGCGCGCACGTCGACGGCTATCGTGCGGGCGGTGGCGTCGACGCGCTGCCGCCGTTCGACTACGAGCTTGCGCTGATGAGCGTGCCGTGGATGCTCGGGCTCGGCGATGCGCTGTTCGGCGATACCGTCCCGTATCTGCGCGCCGACGACGCGGCGCTCGCGCGATGGCGCGCGCGCTTCGCCGAGTCCGCGCAGGCGGGGGCGACGCCGTTGCGCGTGGGGCTTGCGTGGACGGGCAGCCTCGCGCATCAGCGCAATCCGTTCAGGCGCGTCGGTCTCGACCGGTACGTCGCCGCGTTCGGCGGGATCGGCGGCGTGACGTTTCATTCGCTGCAGCCGGGCGCGTCGGCGGACGTCGCGGCAGCGCGCTCGGCGGGCTTTCCGATCGTCGACGACACGGCCGAGTTGCGCACGTTCGACGATACGGCCGCCTACGTCGGCGCGCTCGATCTGATCGTGAGCGTCTGCACGTCGGTTGCGCATCTGGGCGGCGCGCTCGGGCGCCCGACGTGGGTGCTGCTCGACGTCAATCCGCACTGGGTGTGGCAGCTCGGGCGGCGCGACAGCCCGTGGTATCCGAGCGCGACGCTGTATCGTCAGCGCGAGTTCGCGCGCTGGGAGCCGGTGATGGACGAGGTGGCGCGCGATCTGCGCGCATGGGCGCAGCGCGCGGGCTGAAGAACGCGCCGCCGGCGGGCGGCGCGCGGAGAGCGTCAGCCGCGCCGGCGCAGCCCCGGCCCGAACGCGAAACCGAACGCGAGGAACAGCAGCGACAGCGCGAGCACCGTCGCGTTGCCGCTCGTCACGTACGGCGTGCGTCCGGCCGTGCCTTCGATCCGCACGTCGAGCGAGCCGATCGTGTAGGGCTTCAGCTGGCCGAGCACGCGCCCTTGCGCGTCGATCGCGGCCGTCATCCCGGTGTTCGTCGCGCGCAGCATCGGCCGGCCGGTCTCCAGCGAGCGCATCCGCGCGATCTGCAGGTGCTGGTCGAGCGCGATCGTGTCGCCGAACCACGCGAGGTTCGTCACGTTGACGAGCACGCCCGGCGACACCGGATTGTCGCGGATCGTCGCCGCGATCTCCTCGCCGAAGATGTCCTCGTAGCAGATGTCCGCCATCACCGGCTGGTTGCGCACGATGAACGGCTGCTGGACCGGCGCGCCGCGCGCGAAATCGCCGAGCGGCATCTTCATCAGGTCGACGAACCAGCGAAAGCCCCACGGGATGAATTCGCCGAACGGCACCAGATGGTGCTTGTCGTAGCGGTAGATGTCGCGCGAATGCGGCGTCACGCCGTACAGGCTGTTCGTGTAGTCGACGATCCGGCCGTCGGCCGTCACCGTGCCGCCGACCGCGCCGAACAGCACGGCCGTGTCGGTCGTGTCGCTGAACGCGCGCACCGCGCGCGCGAACGGCTCGGGCAGTTCCTGGATCAGCACCGCGATCGCCGTCTCGGGCGTGACGACGAGATCGGCCGGCTTCTCGGTGATCATCTTCTGATACATCTCGATCGCCGCCTTGATGCCCGCTTCCTCGAACTTGATGTCCTGCTTCACGTTGCCTTGCAGCAGGCGCACCGCGAGCGGCGCGTTCGCGGGCACGGTCCACGGCACGAGCGCGAGCAGCGGGCCGATCGCGACGAGCGCGACGGCCGCGAGCGCCGGCGCCGCGACGCGCGGCGCGCGGGACGCACGCGGGGCGGCCGTCGCGCTCGTCGCCGTCGCATCGGTTCGGCCGTTGCCGCGGCCGTTTCCGGTTCCATTGCCATCTTCGCGCGCGCGCACGATCGCCTGCACGGCGAGCGCCGCGACGAGCGCGAGCATCCAGCCGATCCCGTAGACGCCGACGATCGACGCGTAGCCGGCGAGCGGCCCGTCGACCTGCGCATAGCCGCTCGCGAGCCACGGAAAGCCGGTGAGCACGGTGCCGCGCAGCCATTCGCCGGCGGCCCATGCGCTCGCGAACGCGAACGCGCCGTGCCAGGTCGGCGAGAACGGGCGCGGCTCGGCGGCCTGGCCGTTTTGCGCGTGTCCCGCGCAGAACGACCAGAGCCCCGCCGAGAACGCCGGATAGATCGACAGATACAGGCAGAACAGCACGAGTGCGCCGCCCGCGAGCGGCGCGGCCATTTCGCCGTACACGTGCATGCTGATGTAGAGCCACCAGATGCCGGTGATGAAGTTGCCGAAGCCGAACGCGCCGCCCGTGGCCGCCGCGTGCTTCCAGCTCGTCGTGCGCGTGAGTTGCGCGAAGAGCCATGCGAATACGACGAACTGCAGCCAGCCGCCGTGAGGCGTCGGCGCGAACGTCAGCGTGTTGGCCGCGCCCGCGAGGAGCGCGGCCGGATAGTGCCAGACGGGCAGCGCACGGCCGGCGGCCGTAGAGGAGACGCTCGATTGCGAGCGGGTCGAGATCGGTTCGGCCATGCGTTGCGTCGAAGGAGCGGGTTGGGAAACGGAGGCCGCGCGTCAGTCTTCGCCGGCTGAGCTGCTGCGCCGGCCCGCGAGCGGCGCGCGGCGCACGAGCAGCACGTGGATCTGGCGGGCGTCGCCGCGCTGGATCTCGAACAGCAGGTCGCCGAGGCGCACCTTCTCGCCGCGATGCGGGACGCGGCCGAAATGGTGCGTGATGAGGCCGCCGATCGTGTCGACTTCGTCGTCGGAGAAATCGGTGCCGAACGTTTCGTTGAACTGCTCGATCTCGGTCAGCGCGCGCACGCGATAGCGGCCGTCCGGCGCGGCGATGATGTTGCCGGCTTCCTCGTCGAAGTCGTATTCGTCCTCGATGTCGCCGACGATCTGCTCGAGCACGTCCTCGATCGTGATGAGGCCCGCGACGCCGCCGTATTCGTCGACGACGATCGCGAGGTGGTTGCGGTTCACGCGGAAGTCGTGCAGCAGCACGTTCAGCCGCTTCGATTCGGGGATGAAGACGGCGGGGCGCAGCATCCCGCGCACGTCGAATTCCTCTTCCGCGTAGAAGCGCAGCAGATCCTTGGCGAGCAGGACGCCGATCACGTTGTCGCGGTTGTCTTCGTACACCGGGTAGCGAGAGTGCGCTTTTTCGAGCACGAACGGGATGAAGTCCTCGGGCTTGTCGGCGATGTTGAGCGCGTCCATCTGCGCGCGGGGCACCATGATGTCGCGCGCGCACAGATCGGACACCTGGAACACGCCCTCGATCATCGACAGCGAGTCGGCGTCGATCAGGTTGCGCTCGTGCGCATCCTGCAGGATTTCGAGGAGCTCGGCCCGCGAATCGGGCTCGGGCGAGATGAAGTCGGTCAGACGCTCGAGCAGCGAGCGCTTTTCATGCGGTTTGTCGGAGGATTTTCGACTGGGATACGAATCGTTCATGGTGGTGCGCCCTGCGTATCGAAGGCGCGCTGTCACGGAATTGGCAAGGATACACCAAGGCTATGGCGCGTCCGTGTCGACGGGCATGCGCGCGAGCCGCAGCGGCGCGTCGCGCGATTCCGGCCGAGCGGCGCGGCCTCGGGCGTCCCTCATCGTAGCGCAGAAACGCTCACGCGGGCAGCGGCGGAAAAAAACGGCGGATGCGAAGCGGCGCGCGGCCGGTGCGCGGGCGGGTGGGCTTGCGGGGCGCGCGCACGTCCGGCGCCGGTGGTGCGAGACGGCGTGCGGCGGCTGTGGCGGCATTTGGCGATCGCATCGCGCCTTCGCATCCCTCGTTTGGCATCCGGCAACCGGTACTCGGCGTTCGGCGCGTCGCGCGACCGCTCGCCGCACCGTCCGCCCACGCCCGCCGACCGACTGCGTTGACAGAGTCGGCGGCGTTGAGAGCGTCAGCCCTTCGGCCGCTATCTGCAGCGCGCGAGCAGCGCCTCGAGCGCCTGATCGGGCATTCCGCTGTCGCGCAGCGCGTCGACGGTGCGGCTCACGTAGTCGAGCGTGGTGCCGTAGCGGCCGCTCGCGCAGCCGAACACGATTCTCACGACGTCGTCGTGCAGCTTGCCGGTATAGGTCGGGACGTCGCGCCGCATGACGAACGCGAGCGCGCTGACCCGCTCACGGCCCGCGAGCGCGCACGGCAGCCACGCGGGGCGGTACGAGCCCATCGCCATCTCGCGCCGCCACAGCGCCTCGAGGTGCGGTATCGCGGTGCGGCCGGCGAGCCGGAACGCAAGCCCCGTGCACGAGCCGCCGCGGTCGAGCGCGAGCACGAGCCCAGGCTGCTCGGGCGTGCCGCGGTTCACGCGCGACCACAAATAGAGCCCGCGGTGGTAGCCGTGGACCTTCGCGCGCACCGACTCGACGGCGGGCATCCCCGGGTTCCAGATCAGCGAGCCATAGCCGAACAGCCACAGATCGCTCGTGCGATCCCAGCCGGCCAGCGTCGCGCCGAGCGACGCCGCGAGTTCGTCGTCGCTCAGGTAGCGCGCTTCGCCGAGCGACGGAGGGTATGGGCAGCGGCTGGGTGCGGGGGCGGGGCGGCTCACGGGCGGGCAGGGCGGCGCGAATCAGCGGTACGGATTCGGGAAGCCGAGCTTTGCGAGGATGTCGATTTCGAGCGCTTCCATCTCGGCCGCGTCCTCCTCTCCGCGCTCGTGGTCATACCCCTGCGCGTGCAGCGCGCCATGCACGAGCAGATGCGCGTAGTGCGCGACGAGCGTCTTGCCCTGCTCGCGCGCCTCCTTTTCGACGACGGGGCAGCACAGCACGAGATCCGCGACGGTGACGCCGTCCGGCTCCTCGCCGTACGCGAAGGTCAGCACGTTCGTCGCGTAGTCCTTGTGCCGATAGCTGTGGTTGAGCGCGCGCCCTTCGTCGGCGCCGACGAAGCGCACGGTGAACTGCGCGTCGGAGAAGATCGCGGGCTCGAGCCATTCGGCGATCACCTTGCGCTTGGGCAGCGACTTGCGCTGCGCGTCGCCGATCTCGTCGCCGTACTGGACCGCGAGGTCGAGCTCGGGCTCGCGGTCGTGCGCGTCTTCGCCCGCGTCGCTCGTTTCGTCGTGAGCGAAGTCCGGATTCTCGTCGGCGCCGACTTCGACCGTCACGCTATCGTAGTGCTCGGGGCGCAGCGCGATCGTCGCGCGCAGCGACGGGTCCGCGTGCTGAGCGACGATCGCGACGGCCGCGTCGCCCGAACTGCCGGACAGGTCGAACATCAGGCTGCGGCCGTCGGCGAAGTCGACGCGCAGCGCCTGCGCGTCGACCGATTTGACTTTGCCTTTCGCATCGAACAGCGACAGGCGAGGAAATTCGGGTTGCGCTGCCTCGGCGCGCGCGGACTTGGTGGAACGGGACGATTTCATCACGCTGACGTCGGTTTGAACGCGGTTGAGGATACACCAAACGGACGAGCGTCCGGGGGCCAATTGGCGAGTTGTCGCGAGTGGGGAGGGGGCTTGCGCGCGGCATTTTTGGGCTCGGCCGGCGACGATTCGGGCGAGGCCCGGCGCGCAGTATCAGGCGCGTGCGGCCGGCGTGCGGCCGGCGGTTCTTGGGGGCGAGCGTTGCGCCGACACGCGCGGCAGGCGGGCGGGGCGCGCATCGGCCGGCATGGGACCGGTGCCCGAGCGCTGCGGATCGTCGACGGGGCGGCGGGCGCGCCGTCGACGGATTCGGATTGCGATCCGTCGCGCGTCGCCGTGCGCGAACCCGGTCGATGGCGTTGCCGTGCGGAACGGACGATCGGGCGACTGGTCGCTCAGGCGCTCCCCGGAAGATCCGCCGATCGACCGGCCGAGCGATCGACCAATCGAGCGGCCGAGCGGCCGATCACGCGAACGATCACGCGACCGATGATCGCGCGACGAACGATCGAGTGATCAGGCGGCCTGCGCGAGCGGTGCGAGGCGCCGCCCGCGCAGGCCGTGCACGCCGCCCGATCGGCAAGCACGCTTCCGTTCGTGGCGCGCTTCGGCCCGATCGTCCCGCGCGGCCGCGCCGGCGCGACGCGTTCACTCGTCCTTGTGCTGCGCGTGGAATTCGTCGTAGGCCTCGACGATGCGCGCGACGAGCGGATGGCGGACCACGTCGGCGCTCGTGAAGCGCGTGAGCGCGATGCCGCGCACGCCGCCGAGCACCTGCTGCGCCTCGATCAGGCCGCTCTTCTGCGCGCGCGGCAAATCGACCTGGCTCGTGTCGCCCGTGACGACCGCCTTCGAGCCGAAGCCGATCCGCGTGAGGAACATCTTCATCTGCTCGGGCGTCGTGTTCTGCGCCTCGTCGAGGATGATGAACGCGTGGTTCAGCGTGCGGCCGCGCATGTACGCGAGCGGCGCGATCTCGATCATCTGCCGCTCGAACATCTTCGCGGTCTTGTCGAAGCCGAGCAGATCGTAGAGCGCGTCGTACAGCGGCCGCAGGTACGGATCGACCTTCTGCGCGAGGTCGCCGGGCAGGAAGCCGAGCCGCTCGCCGGCCTCGACGGCCGGGCGCGTCAGCACGATGCGCTTGACCTGGTCGCGTTCGAGCGCGTCGACCGCGCACGCGACCGCGAGATACGTCTTGCCGGTGCCCGCCGGGCCGACGCCGAACGTCACGTCGTGCGACAGGATCTGCTTCAGGTACTCGCGCTGCGCGGGCGTGCGGCCGCGCAGATCGGCGCGGCGCGTATAGAGCTTCGGCGCGCCATCGTCGATGTGCTCTTCGTCGCCGATGCGCACGACGGGCTCGTCGAACGGATGGTCCGGATCGCCGCGAAACCGCACGTCGACTTCGGTCCCGCCGTTGCCTTCGCCATGGCCGTTACGGCGCGGATTGCCCGGATGGCGGGCCTCGACGAGCGCGAGCTGGATATCGTCGACCGACAGCGGATCGCGCGCGCGGTTGTAGAAGTCCTCGAGCGCCGTCAGCGCGGTTTTCGCGCCGCGCCCGCGAATCGCGATCCGGTGGCCGCGCCGCGTGAGCGTCACGTCGAGCGCCTGTTCGATCTGCCGCAGATTTTCGTCGAGCGGGCCGCAGAGATTCGCGAGGCGCGCGTTGTCGTCGCGCGGCGCGGTGAATTCCAGTGCTTGAGCGGTTTTCAAAGTGGCGTCGGGTTCCTGTAGGGCATTCAGTGCGTGGCGGCGCTCGCGTCGTCGTGCGCGAGCACGAGCTCGCCGCGCAGCGAGTGCGGATACGCGTGATTGATCTTCACGTCGATCATCTGGCCGATGAGGCGCGGGTGCGAGGCGAGCGGCGCGGGGAAGTTCACGACCCGGTTGTTCTCGGTGCGGCCCGCGAGTTCGTTCGGGTCCTTGCGCGACGGTCCCTCGACGAGAATCCGCTCGACCCTGCCGACCATCGACTGGCTGATGCGTGCGACGTTCTCCTCGATCGTCGCCTGCAGATGTTGCAGGCGTTTGAGCTTGACCTCGCGCGGGGTGTCGTCGGCGAGGTTCGCGGCGGGCGTGCCGGGGCGCGGGCTGTAGATGAACGAGAAGCTCGTGTCGTAGCTCATCTCGTGGACGAGCGCCATCGTCTTGTCGAAGTCGGCTTCGGTCTCGCCGGGGAAGCCGACGATGATGTCCGTCGACAGCGACAGGTTCGGGCGGATCGCGCGCAGCTTGCGGATCACCGATTTGTACTCGAGCACCGTGTAGCCGCGCTTCATCGCCATCAGGATGCGGTCCGAGCCGTGCTGGACGGGCAGGTGCAGGTGGTCGACGAGCTTCGGCACCTTCGCGTACACGTCGAGCAGGCGCTGCGTGAATTCCTTCGGATGCGACGTCGTATAGCGGATTCGCTCGATGCCGGGGACGTCGGCGACGTATTCGATCAGCGTCGCGAAATCGGCGATTTCGCCGGAGCCGGCCGCGAGCGGGCCCCGATATGCGTTCACGTTCTGGCCGAGCAGCGTGACTTCGCGCACGCCCTGATCGGCGAGGCCGGCGATCTCGGTCAGCACGTCGTCGAGCGGGCGCGACACTTCATCGCCGCGCGTGTACGGCACGACGCAGTAGCTGCAGTACTTGCTGCAGCCTTCCATGATCGACACGAACGCGCTCGGGCCTTCGACGCGCGCGGGCGGCAGGTGATCGAACTTCTCGATTTCGGGGAACGTGATGTCGACCTGCGCGCGGCCGCTCGCGCGGCGCGCGTCGATCATCTGCGGCAGGCGGTGCAGCGTCTGCGGGCCGAACACGAGATCGACGTACGGCGCGCGCGCGACGATCGACGCGCCTTCCTGGCTCGCGACGCAGCCGCCGACGCCGATCAGCAGTTCCGGCTTCGCCTCTTTCAGCTCGCGCACGCGGCCGAGATCGGAGAACACCTTTTCCTGCGCCTTCTCGCGCACCGAGCAGGTGTTGAAGAGGATGATGTCCGCGTCTTCGGGGGTGTCGGTCTTCTCGAGGCCTTCGGCGGCGTTGAGCACGTCGACCATCTTGTCGGAGTCGTACTCGTTCATCTGGCAGCCGAAGGTCTTTACGTAAACTTTCTTGGTCATGAGGATTCGCCGTTCGCAGTGGTTGACCTGGGGGCGTCGTTCAAAGTGGATCGGGGGACGGATCGGCGCGCCGCCAGCCGCGCGATGCGCGCGCCGCGTACGGGAAGATGCCGCCGGGAAAGCTTTCTATTATAGCTTTTCGGGCTTCGCGGAGCGGGCGGCGGCGCGTCGCGCGAGGCGGGGCGGCGTTTGGCCGATCGCGTGGCGGGCGCACGGGCAAGGGCGGCAGGCAGCGAATTGCTGCGGGGCGGCAGGCACGCGCGCCGCTTGGTGCGATCCTCGCGCCGACGAACCGACGAACCGACGAACCGACGAACCGACAACCGACAACCGACAACCGACAACCGACAACCGACAACCGACAACCGACAACCGACAACCGACTAGTCAATAAGCCTACGAGGCAAGAAGCGAGGAGCCGAGAGCCGAGAGTCGAGCGAGAATCCAAGAAGCGGAAAGCCGCGGCGGCGAGCACCGATTCGCGCGGTCGGGCCGAGCAGCGCGCCGAAGCGCCGAAGCGGCGTGCGCCCCGCGTCACCGGCACGCGTTCAGCAGACCCTCGAGCGCCTTTTCCTCCTGCGCGAAGCGCTCGACGAGAAAATCGAGCAGCACTCGTACGCGCGGCGCCATGTAGCGCTTGCCGTGATAGATCGCGTGCAGCGGCGCGTCGTGGTGCCGCCACTCGGGCAGCAGCACCTTGAGCCGCCCCGCGCGCACGTCGGCCGCGATGTCCCAGATCGATTTCAGCGCGATGCCGTAGCCGCGAATCGTCCATTCGCGCGTGAGGCCGCCGTCGTTCGTCTCGTGCGCGTTCGCGAGCGGCACCGTGTAGGTCTGCGTGTCGTCGCCGCGCGTGAAGCGCCACACGTTGAGCGGCCCCGACGCGATCGTGATCACGTTGCACGGAAAGCGGGCCAGATCGAGTGGGTCTTTCGGCGCGCCGTGCTTGCCGATGAACGCGGGCGACGCGCACAGCACGCGCCGGTTCGCCGCGAGCCGCCGCGCGATCAGCGCGCCGTCGGGCGGCGCGGCGAAGCGGATCGCGAGATCGATCTCGTCCTGCCAGAGGTTCGACGACGAATCCGACGCCGTCACGGAGAACGTCACGTCGGGATAGCGCGCGTTGAATTCGTCGAGCCAGTCGAGCAGCTGATTGCGCCCGAAATCCGACGTCGACGACAGCCGCACCTTGCCGCTCACGACGTTGCGGCCTTCCTGAAGCATCGCGTCGGCGTCGTCGAGCGCCTGCAGCGCCTGCCGGCAGCAGTTCAGGTACAGGCGGCCCTCGTCGGTGAGCCGCAGCCGCCGCGTCGAGCGCTCGAAGAGGCGCGTCGACACCTGCGCCTCCAGCTTCGCGAGCCGCGCGCTCGCGGCGGCGGGCGTCAGGTTCAGCTTGCGCCCGGCGGCCGACAGGCTGCCGAGCTCGGCAGCCTCGACGAACAAGCGGATGTCGCCCAATCGATCCATGCGATTTTCAGATATTTTTTGAAAATGATTCAAATGCTACGCCAATTATCAAAATTCTTCTGATTCGGGACAATGCGCGCTCGTCAGTTTTTTGATGCGGTGCCGCATGAGTCGCGCCGCATCCCGCACCGGAGCGTCTCATGCCTCTACCGTTACTCGCGCTCGCGATCAGCGCGTTCGCCATCGGTACCACCGAATTCGTCATCATGGGCCTCTTGCCCGACGTCGCGCGCGATCTCGCGGTCACGCTGCCGTCCGCGGGCCTCCTCGTCAGCGGCTATGCGCTCGGCGTCGCCGCGGGCGCGCCGCTGCTCGCCGTGCTCACCAGCAGAATGCCGCGCAAGGCGGCGCTGCAACTGCTGATGGCGATCTTCATCGTCGGCAACGTGCTGTGCGCGGTCGCGCAAAGCTACGGGATGCTGATGATCGCGCGCGTCGTCACGTCGTTCGCGCACGGCTCGTTCTTCGGCATCGGCGCGGTCGTCGCCGCGTCGCTCGTGAGCGCCGACAAGCGCGCAAGCGCCATCGCGCTGATGTTCACGGGGCTCACGCTCGCGAACGTGCTCGGCGTGCCGTTCGGCACCTTCGTCGGCCAGACGCTCGGCTGGCGCGCGACGTTCTGGATCGTCGCGGCGCTCGGCGTCGCGTCGTTCGCCGGCGTCGCCGCGCTCGTGCCGAAGCAGCGCGATGCGGCGGGCGTCGCGCTCGGCCGCGAGCTGCGCGTGCTGAAGGAGCCGCAGGTGTGGCTCGCGCTCATGATGACGGTGCTCGGCTTCGGCGGCGTGTTCGTCGTGTTCACGTACATCGCGCCGATCCTCGAGGACGTGACGCGCTTCTCGCCGCACGCGGTGTCGCTCGTTCTCGTGCTGTTCGGCGTCGGGCTCACGATCGGCAACACGATCGGCGGCAGGCTCGCGGACCGCGCGCTGATGCCGTCGCTGATCGCGATCCTCGTCGCGCTCGTCGCCGTGATGGCGGTGTTCGCGAAGACGAGCCATCTGCCCGTCGCGGCCGCCGTTACCGTGTTCGTGTGGGGGGTCGCTGCTTTCGCGACGGTTCCTCCGCTGCAGTCGCGGGTGGTCGAGAAAGCCGCGCATGCGCCGAATCTCGCGTCGACGCTCAATATCGGCGCGTTCAACGTCGGCAATGCGGGCGGCGCGTGGCTGGGCGGCGTCGCGCTGTCGCACGGCATGCCGCTCGACGCGCTGCCGTGGGTCGCGGCCGTCGTCACGCTCGCCGCGCTCGCGGTCACCGTGCTCGCCGCGCGGCTCGATACGCGCGTCTCACAGGGTGCGGCCGCAACGGCGCAATGACGCATCGCGGAACGCCGTCCTCTGCGATCCTGATAACAGTGTGAAGATAACTTTGTTTGACGGCCCCCGAGCGGATGTTAGTCTTTGCCTCATCTGAAACCGTTGGGCTTGCTTTGGCCCTGGAGGCAACGTCATGCATTCTCCGTTGGCGCTCGTGCGCGATGTGTCTTCACCGGATGCCGCCTCGGCGGCCGATGCCGACGCGTCGTACGAGTCGTTCGATGCGCTCGAGCGGCTCGTCGGCGTGAATCTCGCGCGCCTGCGCGCGGAGCGCCAGTTGTCGCTCGATGCGCTCGCGCGGCTCTCGGGCGTGTCGCGGGCGATGCTCGCGCAGATCGAATCGGCGCGCAGCGTGCCGTCGATCAAGGTGCTCTGCAAGGTCGCGGCCGCGCTGAAGGTGTCGGTGGCCGCGTTCCTGCGGCGTCATGCGGTCAATGGTTTCGAGCATCTGAGCGCCGAGCGCGCGGTGCGCGTCGTCAGCTCGAACGGGCGCTTCTCCGCGCGCGCGCTGTATCCGGAAGGCGAGCCCGCGGTCGCCGAATTCCACGAGCTGCGGATCGCGCCGCTGCA
Source organism: Burkholderia sp. ABCPW 111 (assembly GCF_000773065.1). Lineage (NCBI taxonomy): Bacteria > Pseudomonadati > Pseudomonadota > Betaproteobacteria > Burkholderiales > Burkholderiaceae > Burkholderia > Burkholderia sp. ABCPW 111. Next base: position 13,062 of record NZ_JPWT01000094.1, read on the forward strand.
CACCGAGCCGGGCGCGTCGCGCGCACCCGGCACGAGCGTGAATCTCGTCGTCAGCGAAGGCACGCTCGAAGTCAGCATCCACGATCGGCGCCAGTTGCTCGCGACGGGCGACGCAATCGTGTTCGACGCCGATCAGCCGTACACGCTGCGCAACCCCGGCGATACCGAGGCGCGTGCGTTTCGCGTGACGGTCAACGCCGAAGTGCCGCCGCGCTGGCACGTGCCGGCGTGACGCCGAGCGTTGCGGCGCACGCTCGCGCGTCGCGGTCTAGCACGGTTTAGACGGATTCGTCAGTAGGGTCTTGTCGGCTTCTCGCTGCGGCGCGTCCGCAGGTGTTGTATGCTTCACCGGCCGGTTCGTCCGGCAATCAGTGCGTCTTCAGGGCGGGGTGAAATTCCCCACCGGCGGTAGGCCGGCATGTTGCCGGCGAGCCCGCGAGCGCCCGCGCAATGCGTGGGGTCAGCAGATCTGGTCCGATGCCAGAGCCGACGGTCATAGTCCGGATGAGAGAAGATGTGCAGATGGTCATGTGCGCCAGGCCTCGTCCGCTGCGCGCGCGGCGTCGTCCGCGCGGCGCGGAAGCGGTGTCGCGCTGTCTGTTTGCTAAGCCCTGAAACGTTTTTCGCCCCATTTTTTCCGCGAGGAGCGTTTCATATCATGTCGTTTCCGTTGCCTTCGAAGTCGGCGCCCGCCGACGCTTTCTCCGATCTCCCGTTGCTCGACGCCGAACCGGTGCCGCCGCGCATCGCCGCCGCGCTCGCCGCGCTGCGCGAAGGGCGCGCGGTCGTGCTGCAGGACGACGACGACCGCGAGAACGAAGCCGATTTGATCGTCGCCGCCGAGCGTCTCACCGACGAGACGATGGCGCTGCTGATCCGCGAGTGCAGCGGCATCGTGTGCCTGTGCCTGACGGACGAAAAGGTGCGCGCGCTCGAGCTGCCGCCGATGGCGCAATTGAACGAAAGCAAGAACGGCACCGCGTTCACGGTGTCGATCGAGGCGCGCGTCGGCGTGACGACCGGCGTGTCGGCCGCCGATCGCGTGACGACGATTCGCGCGGCGATCGCCGACGGCGCGTTGCCGCACGACATCGTGCGCCCCGGCCACGTGTTTCCGCTGCGCGCGGCGCCGGGCGGCGTGCTCGCGCGGCGCGGCCATACCGAGGGCACCGTCGATCTCGCGATCCTGGCCGGGCTCGAGCCCGCGGGCGTGCTGTGCGAGCTGATGAATCCGGACGGCACGATGACGCGCGGCGCCGACGTCGAGCGCTTCGCCGCGCAGCACGGGCTGCCGATGCTGACGATCGCCGAGCTCGTCGAATTCCGCGAGCGGCTCGCGGCCGCGCGCGAACGCGACGCGTGCTGCGAGGACGTTGCCTGATCGATTCCGGTTTGCTCGGCGACAGCGTGCGGCGGGCGAGCCGCGCCGCGCGCGAAGCGACGTTGCGCGACTACGACTGCACGCCGCCGAATTCGCCGCGCAAGCCCGCCTCGACGAGCGCAGGCAGCTCGTCCATCGAGCGCATGATGCGCGTGATCCCCATTTTGCGCAGTGCGTCTTCGTAGCCGCCGGGAATGTGGCTCGCGCCGACGAACGCGATCGTCTTCATGCCCGCCGCGCGCGCCGCGTTCAGCCCCGACACGCTGTCCTCGACGACGACGCAGCGCGCCGGCTCGACGCCGAGCGTGCGCGCCGCGTGCAGATACACGTCCGGATAGGGCTTCGGCCGAGCGACCTGCTCGGCGCTGAACACGCGCTCGCCGAACACGTCCGTGAGCGCCGCGCGCTTGAGCGAGTTGCGCACGCGCTCGAGCCGGCTGTTCGACACGACGGCCGCGGGCAGCGCGATCTTCGACAGCGCGTCGCGCACGCCGGCGATCGGCGCGAGCCACTGCGCAAGGCCGATCTCGATGTTGTGCTCGATCGTATCGAGGAAATTCGCCGGCATCGCAATGCCGTGGCGCGCTTCGAGGCCCGCGAGAAAGCGCGACGTCTGCTGGCCGAACGCGGCTTTCGCGTCGACCGTGAAATCGATCGCGGGAAACGTGGCCGACAGCGTGTCGAACAGCACGCGATCGGCGATCACTTCGCTGTCGACGAGCACGCCGTCGCAGTCGCAAATGAGGTGGTCGAGCATAGGAAAACAACGAAAAATGGGACGAGGCGACGAAGCATCATGATACGTGCTTTGTCGCGGCGGGGCGCGGCTCGTCGGCGCGAATCATGGTGCGACACGTTGCGTGGGCCGCGCGGCGCTCGTTCGTGTTCGCATGCGTTGGTGCGGGCGAGCGCGCGGCAGCGAGGGCGAGGCTCCGCGCCGACGCTCGTGACGCTGCGCGATTTCCCGCGAGGCAATGCGGACGCAAAGCGGCGAGCGAGCGTGAAGCAAGCGGCGGCGAGGGGCGGGCAGGGGGCCATGCTCCCGGCGCGCGGTGCGGCGTGGCGCGTCGCGTCGATGTCGATGTCGATGTCGATGTCGATGTCGATGTCGAATCGACGGACGCATGATCGATGCAGGCTCGCACGTTCACGTCCGCGCGCGAGCCGCGCGGGTGCCGATCATCGTCGCGTCGTGCGGCTGCCTGTCGCGGGCCCGGCGGCACGCAGCCGCATGCCCTCGATGCTCGCGCCGCGCCGTCGACGCGTGGCTCGGCCGGCCCGATCGGCCCGAGCCGCTCGGACTGCGAGCGCTTGCGGCGTGCTCTTCAGCATCACGACGCCGACGTGAATGCCGCAATGCCGACCCATTGCAGCGCACTCGGCCGCTCGCCGCGCACGAAGAAGCCGAGCAGCGCCATGAAGCCGCTCGCGAGCGAGCTGAGCACGGTGACGATCGCGACGTGGCCTGCCGTCGAGCCGTACGCGAGCGAGAAGAAGCCGACCAGGCTGAATACGCTGATCGACAGGGCCAGCGGCACGATCGAGCCGGGCGGCGCGGACAGGTTGCGCGCGCGGGCGAGCGCCGCGAACAGGATCGCGACGGCCGTCAGGTAGCAGATCCGGATAGATGGGGGGCGCTTTCGAAGGATTCCGAACCGGCTCGGCCCGCCCCGCCCCGATTCGGCTCACGCCAATTGAAAACCCCCTCGCTCGTTGCCGGGCGAGGGGGCCGGGGCCGCGGCGAGCGCGCGGCGGCATGCGACGCTGCGCTCAGTGCGCCGTATGCAGATACAGATACAGGTTCGCCGCGAGCACGCCGCCGACGAGCGGCCCGAGCACCGGCACCCACGCATAGCGCCAGTCGCTGTCGCGCTTGCCGGGAATCGGCAGCAGCGCGTGCATGATGCGCGGCGACAGGTCGCGCGCGGGGCTCATCGCGTAGCCCGTCGGGCCGCCGAGCGAGATGCCGATGCCGAGCACGAGCAGGCCGACGGGCAGCGCGTCGAGCGCGCCGAGGCCGACTTGCGGCGACGCGAGATACAGCACGCCGAGGATCAGCACGAACGTGCAGATCGCCTCGGTCAGCACGTTGTGCGTGACGCTGCGGATCGCGGGCGCCGTGCAGAATGCGGCGAGCTTCAGATCGGGATCGGCTTCCTTCGCGAAGTGCTGGCGATACGCGAGCCATACGAGGAACGCGCCCGCCATGCCGCCCAGCATTTGCGACACGATGTAGCCGCCCACCTTCGCCCATGCGAACTTGCCCGCGAGCGCGAGGCTGATCGTGACGATCGGATTCAAATGCGCGCCGGAGAACGATGCGGTCACGTAGACCGCGACGAATACCGCCATCGCCCAGCCCATCACGATGACGATGAGGTCGGCGCCTTTGCCTTTGGTCTTCGCGAGCAACACGTTCGCAACGGCGCCGTTGCCGAGCAGCACGAGGAGAGCCGTGCCGATGAACTCCGCGATATATGGTGACATGATGTGTCTCTCTACCGGTATGGCGGGCTCGCGGCTTGCGTCGCGCGGCCCGCCTGATTGTTGTGAATGTGATTGTCGAATTGCTTTTGATACGGATGCCGAACGATGTTGCTCAGTGCGTGTCGTCCGCCCACGCCTTCGCCGCGCGCACCGCGCGCTGCCAGCCGGCGAGGCACGTGCTGACCTGATCGCTCTGCATCGACGGCGCGAAGCGGCGCTCGAGCTGCCATTGGCTGTGCAGTTCGTCGACGTTCTGCCAGTAGCCGATCGCGAGGCCCGCGAGATACGCGGCGCCGAGCGCGGTCGTCTCGGTGATGCGCGGACGCACCGCGTCGACGCCGAGCAGATCGGCCTGGAACTGCATCAGCAGGTTGTTCGCGCTCGCGCCGCCGTCGACGCGCAGCTCGCCGATCCGGATGCCCGAATCGGCTTCCATCGCCTTCAGCACGTCGAGCGACTGATACGCGATCGAATCGAGCGCCGCGCGCGCGAGGTGCGCGGACGTCGTGCCGCGCGTGACGCCGAAGAGCGACCCGCGGGCGCGCGCGTTCCAGTGCGGCGCGCCGAGGCCGGCGAACGCGGGCACGAGATAGACGCCGTCCGTGTGCGGCACGCCGCCCGCGAGCGCCTCGATCTCCGACGCGCTCTTGATGATCCCGAGCCCGTCGCGCAGCCATTGCACGACCGCGCCCGCGATGAAGATGCTGCCTTCGAGCGCGTAGTTGACCTTGCCGTCCACCTGCCACGCGATCGTCGTGACGAGATTGTTCCGCGATTCGATCGGCTTCTCGCCGGTGTTCATCATCAGGAAGCAGCCGGTGCCGTAGGTGTTCTTCACCATGCCGGAGGTCGTGCACATCTGGCCGAAGAGGGCGGCCTGCTGGTCGCCCGCGATGCCCGCGAGCGGAATCTTCGAGGCGAACACCGTCGTCTTCGTCGGCCCGTAGATCTCGGACGACGGCCGCACTTCCGGCAGCATGTTGCGCGGAATCTCGAGCGCGTCGAGGAGCTCGTCGTCCCAGTCGAGCGTATGGATGTTGAAGAGCATCGTGCGCGATGCGTTCGTCACGTCGGTCACGTGCAGCTCGTGCTTCGTGAAGTTCCAGACGAGCCAGCTGTCGACCGTGCCGAACGCGAGCTTGCCCTGGCGCGCCTTCTCGCGCGCGCCTTCGACGTTGTCGAGAATCCAGCGGATCTTGGTCGCCGAGAAGTACGAATCGATCGGCAGGCCGGTCTTCGCGCGGACCTTCTCGCTCAGGCCCTGCTCCTTGAGCTGGTCGCAGAAATCGGCGGTGCGGCGGTCCTGCCAGACGATCGCGTTGTAGATCGGGTGGCCCGTCTCGCGATCCCAGACGATCGTCGTCTCGCGCTGGTTCGTGATGCCGATCGCGGCGATCGCCGTGCCGTTCAGGCCGACCCGCGTGACGGCTTCCGCCGCGACGCCCGCCTGCGTCGACCAGATCTCCTGCGGGTCGTGCTCGACCCAGCCCGGCTGCGGATAAATTTGCTCGAATTCCTTCTGCGCGATCGACACGATGTTGCCTTGTCGATCGAATAGCATGGCGCGGGAGCTGGTCGTGCCCTGGTCGAGCGCGAGGATGTACTGATCCTGCATGTGTCTCATCTCCATCCGTACGTAGTTGTGATACGCGCCGCGGGCGCGGCGCGTTCCTGATGTTTCCTGTCGTCGTTCGTTGCCGCCGGCGTCGACGCGCCGGTCAGTGCACGGCGCTCGCCGCTTCGCGCGCGGCGCCGAACCAGGCGTCGAGCGCGGCCGTCACGGTGTCGAGCGTGCCCGGCGCGACATGCAGACCGAGCTTCGAACGCCGCCACAGCACGTCGTCCGCGCAGCTCGCCCATTCGGCGTCGCGCAGATAACGCAATTCCGCTTCGTAAAGACCGGGCGCGAGCTCGGCGCCGAGCGCGGCGAGCGATTTCGCGTCGCCGATCACGCGCTCGGCGCGCGTGCCGTACGCGCGCGCATAGCGGCGCGCGAGCGCGGCGGGCAACCACGGATGACGTTTCGCGAACGCTTCGGCGAACGGCGCGAAGCGCGCATCGGCGATGTCGCCGCCAGGCAGCGGCACGCCCGCCGTCCACGCGCCGCGCGATGCGCCGAGCATGCCGCCCAGCATGTCGGTCGCTTCCTCGGCGAGCTTGCGGAACGTCGTGATCTTGCCGCCGAACACCGACAGCAGCGGCGCGCCTTCGCCGCCGTCCATCTCGAGGCGATAGTCGCGCGTGACGGCGGACGGGTTGTCCGCGTTCTCGTCCTCGAGGAGCGGGCGCACGCCGGAATAGGTCCAGCACACGTCGGCGGGCGAGATCTTACGCTTGAAGTAGCGATTGATCGACTCGCACAGGTAGCGCGTTTCGTCGCGGTCGATGGCGACGCGCGACGGATCGTCGTGATATTCGACGTCGGTCGTGCCGATCAGCGTGAAGTCGCGCTCGTACGGAATCGCGAAGATGATCCGCTTGTCCGGATTCTGGAAGATGTAGGCGTGGTCGTGATCGAACAGGCGCCGCGTGACGATGTGGCTGCCCTTCACGAGCCGCACGCTGTGCTGCGCGCCGCGGCCGAGCGCGCCGTGCAGCACGTCGCCGACCCACGGGCCGGCCGCGTTCGCAACCGCGCGGGCGCGCACGTCGAGCGTCGTGCCGTCGGCGCGCTGCAGCCGCGCGTGCCATTGCCCGTCGCGGCGCTCCGCCGACACGAGCTTCGTGCGCGTGAGGATGCGCGCGCCGCGCTCCTGCGCGTCGAGCGCGTTCAGCACGACGAGCCGCGCGTCGTCGACCCAGCCGTCCGAGTAGACGAAGCCGCGCTTGATCGAATCGACGAGCGGCGCGCCCGCGGGGTGGCGGCGCATGACGATGCCGCGCGAGCCGGGCAGCAGCTCGCGCTTCGCGAGATGGTCGTACAGGAACAGGCCGATGCGGATGAGCCATGCGGGGCGCAGGTTCGGCATGTGCGGCATCACGAAGCGCAGCGGCCATATGATGTGCGGCGCCGCGCGCAACAGCGTCTCGCGCTCCTGCAGCGCCTTGCGCACGAGCCCGAATTCCTTGTACTCGAGATAGCGCAGACCGCCGTGGATCAGCTTCGTGCTCGACGAGGAGGTGTGCGACGCGAGGTCGTCCTGCTCGCAGAGGAGTACCGACAGGCCGCGGCCGGCCGCGTCGCGCGCGATGCCCGCGCCGTTGATCCCGCCGCCGACGACGAGCAGATCGTAACGATTCTGTTGAGTCACCCGCTGATCCTACCGTTCGTATGTTCGTGTAATAGAAAATGAGCGAACCAGAAATGTTCGCATTCGAAATTTAACGAACACAATCGAAAAAGTAAAGTTCGCTTTTGAGGGTCGGGTGGCGTAGCGCACGCTCTGGGACGATACTGGCGCATGACCAACGAGCGAGGGGATGCACATGCGTACGATGATCACGGCGGGCGCGCTCGCGCTGCTGGCCGGATGTGCGGGTGGGCCGGCGATGTTCGGTAGCTGGGGCGGGCCGTCGTTTTCCGAGCTGCAGCGGACTTGCGGCGACGTGCGGGACTACGGCGACGACGCGCAGGCCGTCTATTCGGCGGCATTCGATGCGTGGGTCGCGAAGCGACACGGCAAGCTGACCGACGCGCGCTTCTGCGCGTTCGAAAACGAACTTGCGCAGCGCCACGCGGCGCTCGGGACGAACGCCGACCCGGCTGAACGAAGCCGCTGGGTGAGCTATCTCAACGACGCGCGCGCGCAAGCGCTTAGCTGGCGGGCGGCGGTAGACCCGTCGCTGCGCGGCAGTTGAAAGACGGCAGAGGAGTGGGCCGAACGGGCGCCGCCTGGCACTGGCCGCGCCCGTTCGGCCGGAACATCACGAATAACGGAGCTTGATCGATCGCAAGGCCGCGTCGCCGATTTCGGTGACGCAGTATTTCCTGCCGGAGCCGAGCGATTCCAGCTTCACGAGCTGCCGCTCGAGCAGCGCGTCGAGTTCGTCGCGGTCCATGTCGGCTTGGTCGGGGGCATCCTTCACAAGCAACAGCGTGGCGAATTCATGCGGACTTAGCATCGTTCTCTCCATGACAACCGTACTGTCCCGGGCGCAAATGTCCGGTCGAGTGACCCAGCAAGGGAAGGCGTGGGGGGAAAGCCGCTGTCCCGGCCTTGGCGTTATTGACGTCGCCCCGGTTGCGCCGAGCGCGCAACCGCGCCGGGGATTTGGAGTGTAGTCAAGCGAGCCGGCATCTACAAATCGCACCCCGATAATTTTCTGATTGACATCAAGAAATTCGTCAGGCGGTTGCGACGGTGCGCCAATTCCTTGATTTCACTTGAAGTTTTGGGTGCGGCGCAGCAATGCGCGGTGCCGCTCGCGCGGCCGCCCGGTCAGTCGGCGACGTAGACCTGCGTGCCCGCCTGCGCGATCGTGTCGGCCATCTCGTCGGGAAGCGGCTTGTCGGTGAAGAGCGCGTGGATCTGGCTCAGATGCCCTTGGCGCACGAGCGCCGGGCGGCCGAACTTCGAATGGTCGGTGACGAGGTAGACGGTGCGCGCGTGCTGGATGATCGCCTCGGCGACGCGCACCTCGCGCGTGTCGAAGTCGCGCAGCGTGCCGTCGTTTTCGATCGACGAGGTGCCGATGATCGCGTAGTCGACCCTGAACTGGCGGATGAAGTCGATCGCGAGCTCGCCGACGATGCCCTTGTCCCAAGGCCGCACGATGCCGCCCGTGATCAGCACCTCGCATTCCGGATAGCCGCTCATCATGCTCGCGACATTCAGGTTGTTCGTGATGACGTGCAGGCCGCGATGCCGGTTGAGCGCGCGCGCGACCTCCTCGGTCGTCGTGCCGAGGTTGATGAAGAGCGACGCCTGATCGGGGATGTGCGACGCGGCGAGCGCGGCGATCTTGCGCTTCTCGTCGTGGAACATCCGCTGGCGCGCGGTGTACGACACGTTCTCCGAGCTCGTGGGCAGGCTCGCGCCGCCGTGGTAGCGGCGCAGCAGGTTCAGGTCGGCGAGCCAGTTGACGTCGCGGCGGATCGTCTGCGGCGTCACGTTGAAATGGGCGGCGAGATCGTCGACAGTGACGAAGCCGTCGCGCTGCACCCATTCGAGCAATTCCTGCTGACGTGCGTTCAGGGTGAGGCGGGGGTCTCGTGTCATGTTCGCGGGTTTCGATTCGGCTCGATGGGACGGGGCACTGGAGGCGGCCATTTCGCATTGTAAGGGCTGTTCGCGCCGATTCGACGGGCGGGCGGCGCATGCCGCCGCGCACGCGGGCCGATCTCGGTCTAGACTCGATTCATGTCGTTCCCGCATCAATTCATGTGACAAATGAATTTGTCGGGGCCGCGTATTCGCGCTGGAATGTTTGTTTCGATCCTCTTTACCGTTGGCCTGAGATGAATCTTCATTCGAAACCGCCCGGCGCGACGTTCTCGTGGCGCAACCCGTATCCGACGACGCGCGTGCCGGTGTTCGCGCGCAACGTAGTCTCGACTTCGCATCCGCTCGCCGCGCAGGCGGGGCTCAGGATGCTGTGGAAGGGCGGCAACGCGATCGATGCGGCGATCGCCGCGGCGGCCGCGATCACCGTGGTCGAGCCGGTGTCGTGCGGCCTCGGCGGCGATGCGTTCGCGCTCGTCTGGGACGGCGCGAAGCTGCACGGCCTGAACGCGTCGGGCGTCGCGCCCGCCGCATGGAACGTCGATTATTTCCGCCGCCGGCACGGCGAGGCGGGCAACGGCCTCGCGCGACAGCCGACGCGCGGCTGGGACACCGTGACGGTGCCCGGCGTGATCGCCGGCTGGGAGGCGCTGCACGCGAAGTTCGGCTCGCTGCCGTTCGCCGATCTGCTCGAGCCGGCGATCGAACTCGCGGAGCGCGGGCACGCGGTCGCCGCGATCGTCGCGCACAAGTGGGCGGCCGCCGTGCCCGAGCTGAAGGATCAGCCGGGCTTCGCGCAGGCTTTCATGCCGCGCGGCCGCGCGCCCGAGACGAGCGAGCTGCTGCGGCTGCCCGACCACGCGAAGACGCTGCGCACGATCGCGGCGCAAGGCGCGCGCGCGTTCTACGAAGGCAGCATCGCCGACGCGATCGCCGCGTTCTTCCGCGAAGGCGGCGGCGCGCTGAGCGCCGCCGACCTGCGCGCATACCGGCCCGAGTGGGTCGAGCCGATCGGCAAGGACTACCGCGGCTACACGGTGCACGAGATCCCGCCGAACGGGCAGGGGATCGCCGCGCTGATCGCGCTCGGCATCATGGAGCGCTTCGATCTCGACGATCTGCCGCTCGACTCGGCGGATTCGCAGCACGTGCAGATCGAGGCGATGAAGCTCGCGTTCGCCGACGTCTACCGCTACGTCGCCGATCCGCGCGCGATGGAGGTCACGCCCGCGCAGATGCTCGACGACGCGTATCTCGACGCGCGTGCGAAGCTGATCGACGTCAGGCGGGCGACGCACTTCACGTTCGGCATGCCGCGCGCGGGCGGTACGATCTATTTGTCCGCGGCCGACGAGCGCGGCATGATGGTGAGCTTCATTCAGTCCAACTACATGGGCTTCGGCTCGGGCCTCGTCGTGCCGGGCACGGGGATCGCGTTGCAGAACCGCGGCTGCGGATTCTCGATGAATCCGGCGTCGCCGAACGTCGTCGCGGGCGGCAAGCGGCCGTTCCATACGATCATCCCGGCGTTCGTCACGCAGCAGGTCGAGGGCGTGCGGCACGCGGCGATGAGCTTCGGCGTGATGGGCGGCGACATGCAGCCGCAAGGCCATCTGCAGACGATCGTGCGGATGCTCGGCTATGGCCAGCAGCCGCAGGCCGCGTGCGACGCGCCGCGCTGGAAGGTAAGCCGGTCGTTCACGCTCGACGTCGAATCGACGCTCGACGCATCGGTCGTCGATTCGCTTGCCGCGCGCGGTCACACGATCCAGGCGATCGACGATCCGTACATGGACTTCGGGTCCGGGCAGTTCATCTGGCTGCTCGATCGCGACGAGCCCGACCGGGGCTACGTCGCGGCGAGCGACAGCCGGCGAGACGGTCTCGCGGCGGGCTTTTGACGCGCCGCGCGCGTCACCTGCAATGTCCGTTGCGGGCGAAACGATATCGAAAGGCATTTCAAAAGAGGCTTTCGCTTTCCATATCGCTCGCCTTTTCGAATTACGCGTCTAATATTGCGTGATAGCCGCCGTGGAACTGCGATTGCCGGTTAAGGTCAGTGCTTCGAAGCACGATCGAAAAAGTCCGGCTAAGATGGCCGGACATGTCGAATAACCGATTTCAACGCGCCGCAACCGGCGGAATCGCGCGCGGCGCGGTCCGTCGCGAATGCGAGGCGGCGTTTGGGAGCGCGAAACATGTTGGCTGATACCACGCACGAGATGCCCTGGCGCATCGAAGACATCGACTTGACGCGCATCGACCGTCAACGCGCCGCGGCGAACGAGGATCTGTTGCTGCTGCTGTGCGCGGCGTCGTTCATCGAGAGCGGCTCCGATCTTTACACGAGCAATTTGAGCCAATTCTTCGACGGCGATCCCGAAGTGTCGGCATGGCTCAACGCCGAATGGGAGCACGAGGAATTGCAGCACGGCCGCGCATTGAAGGCGTATATCGCGCACGTGTGGCCGGAATTCGATTGGGATCTCGCATTCGCGAATTTCTTCGAAGAGTATTCGAAGACCTGTTCGCTCGAAGCGTTCGAGAAGACGCGCGCGCTCGAGATGGTCGCGCGTTGCGTCGTCGAGACGGGCACGGCGACGCTCTATCGCGCGATCAACGAATGCTCGGACGAGCCCGTGCTCAAGGAAATCACCGACAACATCCGCACCGACGAAGTCCGCCATTACAAGCATTTCTTCCGCTACTTCAAGAAGTACAACAAGGTCGAGGGCAACGGCCGGCTCGCGGTGCTCGGCGCGCTGATGCGGCGCGTGCTCGAGATCAAGAACGAGGATTCGGAGATCGCGCTGCGGCACGTGTTCGCGATCCGCTACCCGGAACGTGTGGGCGATTCCGCGTATTGCCGCGAGCGGACCGCGCGCGTGAACGCGCTCGTGAGGCGCAACCTGTCCGCCGACATGTGCGTGAAGATGCTGCTCAAGCCGCTCGACTTGCCCGCGAAGATCCAGCCGGGCGTCCACTATCCGCTGACGAAGCTCACGCAGCACGTGTTCTTCCGTTAGGGCTAGTTCACGCTGATAGCGGGCTTGTGAACGTGCCTTTGCGCCCGCAGGGCAAGGGTGCTATTGCGACGACGAACGACGCCGCAATGCGGGCGCACGGGCACGTTCCCGTGATCGAAGAAATCCTTCGAGGGGCTGGCCGCCAGAAGAGCCGATCGCTGCGTCATGCTCCTTGCGAATACGTCGAGTATTCGCTTCGTCGCAATCCTTGCGCGCGGCCCTTCCGGCGGCCGGCGCAAGCCCGTTATCAGCGTGAACTAGCCCTGAGCGCCGGCAACGCGTCGCGCGGTATGCTGCGGGTTTCGTTCGACACGACACGCAGCAGGAGAGCACACCGTGACCGATTCGCACCGACGCACTCTCGAACGGACGACGTATGACGCGTGGCCGCGCGCGGCGCTCGCGCTGTTCGACGGCGACGATCTCGCGCGCAAGGCGGGGTTTGCCGCTGCGCTCGTGGTCGTCGATCGCGATGTCGATCCGCCGCAGCCGCGCACGACGCTGCTGAGCGCGGGCGAGCTCTATGCGCCCGATGCGCGGTCGCTGCGCTTCTCGCTGTGGCCGCAGTCACGCGCGGCGCGCGCGCTCGCCGCGCATCCCGACGCGACGCTCACGTTCGTCGCCGACGGCGCGTTCCATCAGGCGCGCTTGCGCATCGATTCATCCGATTCGACCGACGACGGACTCGCGCGCTTCGTCGCCGCGCTCGTCGACGGCGAAGCGCAGCGGGTCGGCTATGCGCGCCTCACCACGGGGATCGCGTTCGAGCTCGCGCGAGCCGACGCGCCCGCCGTGCTCGCGCGCTGGGCGCGGCAGATCGCGCAGCTCAGGCGTTGAACGACGTGCGGGCCGCGCGCCGAAAGCAGATGACGCGAACACTTGGGCCGCGCGCGGGGAGGCGGGAAGGCGGCATGATGTTGGTCGACGTGACGTGACGTGACGTGACGTGACGTGACGTGACGCGACGCGACGCGACGCGACGAGGCGAGGCGAGGCGCTTCGACGCGCGGCCCCGCCACGCATGCCGATGCTCAGCGGCCGCGCTGGCCGCTGCGCGACGAACGGCTGCGGTTCGCATGCGTGCCGCCGCCGTTCGAATTGCCGTTGCCCGCCGGGCGGCCGTTGCCGCCGCGTGCCTGCTGCGGCTTGGCGGTCTTCGCCTGCGCACCGCCGTCGCGTCGCGCGGCGGGCTGACCTTGCTGCGCCTGCGGCTGGCTCGCCGCGCGCGGCGAGCGATTGCCGCGGCCGCCGTTGCCTGCGCCGCTACCGTCATTGCCGCTGCCGCCACTGTTGCCGCCGCGCTGTCCGCGACGCTGGATCGGCTCGGGCTTCGCGTTCGGGTCCGGCTCGAAGCCCGGGATCACTTCCTGCGGAATCTCGCGCTTGATGAGCCGTTCGATGTCGCGCAGCAGTTGCTTCTCGTCGACGCACACGAGCGACACCGCCTCGCCGTTCGCGCCCGCCCGGCCGGTGCGGCCGATCCGGTGCACGTAGTCCTCGGGGACGTTCGGCAGATCGAAGTTGACGACGTGCGGCAACTGGTCGATGTCGATTCCGCGCGCGGCGATGTCGGTCGCGACGAGCACCTGCAGCGTGCTGCTCTTGAATTCGGCGAGGGCGCGCGTGCGCGCCGACTGGCTCTTGTTGCCGTGGATCGCCATCGCGCTGATGCCGTCCTTCGTCAGCTGCTCGGCGAGCCGGTTCGCGCCGTGCTTCGTGCGCGTGAACACGAGCACCTGGAACCAGTTGTGCTTGCGGATCAGATGCGTGAGCAGCTCGCGCTTGCGGTCGCGATCGACCGGGTGGATCTTCTGCGCGATCGTCTCGGCCGTCGTGTTGCGGCGCGCGACTTCGATGAGCGCCGGCGAGTCGAGCAGGCTGTCCGCGAGGGATTTGATCTCGTCGGAGAAGGTGGCGGAGAACAGCAGGTTCTGGCGCTTCGCCGGCAGCCGCGCGAGCACGCGCTTGATGTCGTGGATGAAGCCCATGTCGAGCATCCGGTCCGCCTCGTCGAGCACGAGGATGTCGAGGCTCGACACGTCGATCGTTTTTTGCTGCATGTGATCGAGCAGGCGCCCCGGCGTCGCGACGACGATGTCGACGCCGCGCTTCAACGCGTCGATCTGCGGATTGATGCTGACGCCGCCGAACATCACGGTCGAGCGCAGCTTCACGTACTTGCTGTACGCGCGCACGCTTTCCTCGACTTGCGCGGCGAGCTCGCGCGTCGGCGTGAGGATGAGCGCGCGCACCGCGCGGCGCGCGTTGCGGTTTTCGCCGTAGAACGCGTGGAGGCGTTGCAGGATCGGCAGCGTGAAGCCGGCGGTCTTGCCGGTGCCCGTCTGCGCGCCGGCGAGGAGGTCGCCGCCGCCCAGCACGGCGGGAATGGCCTGAGCCTGGATTGGCGTGGGCTGCGTGTAGCCCAGCTCGTTGACGGCCCGCACGAGCGGTTCGGCGAGGCCGAGAGATGCGAAAGACATAGATACTCTTGATTATTGATGAGGCGGCGTCCTCGCGCGGCCCGCGCGGAAAACGGACGTCGCCGGAAAAACAAAAGGGCGCGGCCGCGGTTTCCCGCAGCCGCGCCCCGTTAGCGTCACCCGATACTCAGTCGAGAGGCGCGGAACGCAGGTCGCTCACCTGTTGCGGCGAAACCGGCGAACCGTTGTTGCCCCACGACATCCGGATGTACGTGACAACCGCCGCGACTTCCTGGTTCGACAGCGACTGCGCGAACGGCGGCATCCCATACGGACGCGGATTCTTGAACGTGCTCGGCGGGTAGCCGCCGTTCAGCACCATGCGGATCGGGTTCACGGCCGATTCCATCATGATCGAACGGTTCTGCGCGAGCGGCGGGTAAGCGGTCGGCTTGCCTTCGCCCTGCGCGCCGTGGCAGGTCGCGCAGTTGTCCGCGTAGATCTTCTTGCCCTGCTCGAGCAGCGTCGTGCCGAACTGCTTCGACGGCTCGTACTGCATGTTCTTCGGCGCTTCGGCCTTCTGCGGGATCGACTTCAGGTAAGTCGACATCGCGCGCGTGTCCTCGTCCGTCATGTACTGCAGGCTGTTGTGGACGACGTCCGCCATCGGGCCGAACACCGCGCCCTTGTTCGACACGCCCGCCTGCAGCAGGTTGGACAGCTCCTGGACATGCCAGTCGCCGAGGCCGAGCTCCTTGTCGTTCGTGAGCGACGGCGCGTACCAGTTCTGCAGCGGAATCAGGCCGCCCGCGAAGGCCGCCGAACTCACCGGGCCGCCCATCATGTTGATCGACGTGTGGCACATCGAGCAGTGGCCGAGGCCTTCGACGAGATACGCGCCGCGGTTCCACTCGACCGACTTCGTCGGATCGGGCTTGTACTCGCCTTCCTTGAAGAACAGCGTGCGCCAGCCGATCAGCAGGTTGCGGTTGTTGAACGGGAAGCGCAGCTCGTGCGGACGGCTCGGCGTGTTGACGGGCGCGACGGAGCGCAGGTACGCGTAGATCGCATCCGAATCCGCGCGCGTGACTTTCGTGTAGCTCGCGAACGGGAAGCCCGGATAGAGCAGGCTGCCGTCCTTCGAGCGGCCCGTGTGCATCGCGCGGTAGAAATCGTCCGATGTCCACTTGCCGATCCCGTACTGATCGTCCGGCGTGATGTTCGGCGTGTACATCGTGCCGAACGGCGTGGCCATCGGCAGGCCGCCCGCGAACGACTTGCCGCCGCGCACGGTGTGGCACGCGATACAGTCGCCGACGCGCGCGAGATATTCGCCCTTCTTGATGAGCGCGGCCTGGTCGGCGGGCGTCGCGGCGACGGCGGCGTTGCCGTGCAGCGTGTCGTTGCCCGGCCACAGGACGGGCACGAGGGCCGCTGCCGCGACGATCGCGACAGCCGAGAGTGCAAACAGGGACTTGCGTTTCATTGTGTCTGTCTCCCTTGCCTTATTGCGGTTCGCTGCCGCAGGCGAGCGGAGTCTTCATCGAGCGGGCCGGGGCCGGCACCGGGTTGGCGGGCGCCGGCTGCGCGGCGAGCCACGCGGTCACGGCGGTCACGTCCTCGTCGGACAGCTTGCTCGCGATTTCATGCATGCAATCGGGTGTCTTCGCATGGCGCGTGCCCGAACGCCAAGCGCCGATCTGCGCGCTCAGATAGTCGCTATGCAGGCCGACGAGACCCGGAATCGCGGGCTGCATGCCGGTGAGCGCGGTGCCGTGGCACGCGACGCACGCGGGCAGCTTGCGCGCCGGATCGCCGTGCAGCGCGAGCTGCTTGCCGCGCTCGACGACCGCGGCGGGCACCGTCGGCTTCGTCGGCGCCGGGTACGGCGGACGCTGCTGCGAGAAGTGCTCCGCGATCTCGCGAAGGTAGTCGTCGTTCAGATACGTGAGCAAATAGTTCATCGGCGGGTACTTGCGGCGACCGTCGCGGAAATTCACGAGCTGGTTGTACAGGTACTCGGCCGGCTTGCCTGCCAGACGCGGGAAGTAATCGTTGTCGGTGCCCTGCCCGTGCGTGCCGTGACAGGCCGTACAGCCGCGCACGCGCTCCGCCATCGTGTCGGGCGCCTTCAGGGGCGCCTTCGCGGCGGCCGGCTCGATGGGCTTGGTTTGCGCTTGCGCAGTGCTCAGAAGGCCCGCTGCGCCCATCAACACAACAGCGAGCAGCGGACGGAAAAGGCGTCTAGAAGACACACGGGACTCCATTGTTATTCGTCGGGGACCTGACCGGGCTCCGATCGGCTCGGCATGACGGCAAGAACTAACGAGGGCAGGCAGCCGGGCTGCTGCGACGCGGCATTCTATCATCGATGGATAATGGCGGCTATTTGACGCGGAGGGCACGGTTCCATGCCGCGGTCGGGTTGCGACAATTTGACGCGCGAATGACGGTTCGAACGCGCCCAAACGTCGGACAAGCTGCGCAGGCGGCGGCGAAGCCCGTACACTTCGGGGGCGCGGCGTCGGGACGGCCGGCCGCGCCGGCGCCGATTTCTTTTCTTTCATGCGAGTCGATGAAGTCCTCTTTTTCCTGTTTGCCTGAAAACAACAGTCGATCCTTTCACGCCTTGCGCGCGGCGCGCGTCGGGGCGGCGTCCGGCGCGCGCCGCGCGGGCGGTGCGCGATGAAGATCGACAGCCTCTGGTTCGGCCAGGCGGCGCTCGCCGCGCTCGGCGACGTCGCGTTTGCGGTCGCGGTGGGCTCCGCGCTGATCGGCGCGTGGCTCGCGAACGACGGCGCGAAGAGCGTGATCGCGCCGTCGCACCCCGCGTGGCGGCAATCGCTGCGCTCGCTCGCGGTTGCGGCGGCCGTGCTGGTCCTCGCCGACGTCGGCTGGCTCGTCTACCAGGCCGCTGCGATGAGCGGCGCGGGCTTGCGCGGCGCGTTCGGCGCGATCCCGGTCGTGCTCGCGCAGACGCACGTCGGGCATGCATGGAGCGTTGCGTGCGGCGGCGCGGTGCTGCTGTTCGTCGTCGCGCTCGCCCGGCCGAGCGGCCCGCTCGCCGGCGCGTTGCTCGCGCTCGCGACGCTCGTGGTTGCGGCGGGCAAGGCGTCGCTCGGCCACGCGGCCGATTCGGGCGCGTTCTCGGCCGCAGTCGGCGTGCAGACCGTGCACGTCGCCGCGACGGCCGCGTGGGGCGGGCTCGTGATCGCAGGCGGGATGGCGGTGCTGCCGGCGCTCGGCTCGTCGATCGCGCGCGGCGCGATGATCCGCATTGCGCAGCGGCTGTCGCGCGGGTCGATCGCCGCGCTTGCGTTCGTGGTCGTCACGGGCGTGCTGAACACGATTCGCGGCACGGGCGGCGATTTCGCCGCGCTCGACGGCAGCACGTGGGGCCGCATCCTGCTGCTGAAGCTCGCGCTCGTCGCGCTCGCGCTGGTGCTCGCGGCGCTCAACCGCTTCTCGGCGTTGCCGCGGCTGCGCCGCACCGCGTCGACCGAGGACGCGCACACGTTCCGCAACGTGCTGCATCTCGAGGCGCTCACGATGATCGGCGTGTTCGTCGCGGCGGCCGTGTTGTCTTTCACCGCGCCGATCTCGGTGAGCTGACGCGGGCTCGGTCGCTCGGGCGCGAGTGGACTCGGGGCCTGGTTCGGGCGTGACTCGGGGCTTGGGCGGGCGACAGGCGCCGGCTGCAGGCACGATACGCGGGCCGCGGCAAGGGGGCGAACGCGATGCGGCGATGCCAAGACCGGCCCGCCGATCGCCGCGTCGGTCATCGACGCGACGCCGGCCGGACGCCGGGACGCCTCGGTTTCGGCGCGGCATGGGCGGCGCTGTGGCGGCCGGCCGTGCTTGCCCGCCGGCCGCTGCCGGATGCCGCCTGATGCGCCGGCCTGCCCGACGGCTGGCGGCGCGTGCGTTCGTTCACATCGGCGATCCCCCGTTCGGCGCGCCGCGTCGCGATGTCTTCGGCCTGTGCGGCATCGGCCGGGGCATCGGTGTCGGCATCGGCGTCGAGCGCCGTGTGTCGAACGTCAGGGCTGTGCGTCAAGCGCCGGGCGGGCGTCGGGTGTCCGGCATGGCGGCCGCGCATCGGCCGTTCGGCGCATCGTCAGGCGGCAAGCGGCAAGCGTTCGGGCTCCGGCGTCGAATCAGGCGTTCGGCCGCGGCCGGGGCTGTGTGAAAACGCAAAACTACACGGCACGGTTTTCGGGTGCCGCTTAACCCTTCCCGCGCCGCCCCCGGTCAATACCGCGCGATCCGAACGATCGACTCTATCGACCGCCGCGATCGGCGTGCGACTTCACACGGCCTCGGCCCGTCGCCGGCGCGATGCGTTGCCTGCCGTGGCCGTGCGCGCGTGTCTTCACCACTCGGCGACGCTGCCGTCCGCGTGCCGCCAGACCGGATTGCGCCAACGGTGTCCGGTCTTCGCCATCTCGCGCACCTTCTCCTCGTCGACGTCGATGCCGAGCCCCGGCCCCTGCGGGATCGCGACGAAGCCGTCCGCGTAGCGGAACACTTCGGGATTGCGAAGATAGTCGAGCAGATCGCTGCCCCGGTTGTAGTGAATCCCGAGGCTCTGTTCCTGGATGAACGCGTTGTGGCTGACCGCGTCGAGTTGCAGGCACGCGGCGAGCGCGATCGGCCCGAGCGGGCAGTGCAGCGCGAGCGCGACGTCGTAGCTCTCCGCGAGCGTCGCGATCTTCCTGCACTCGGTGATCCCGCCCGCGTGCGACGCGTCCGGCTGCACGATGTCGACGTAGCCGCCTTCGAGGATGTGCTTGAAATCCCAGCGCGAATAAAGCCGCTCGCCGAGCGCGATCGGCGTGCTCGTCTGGTTCGCGATGTCGCGCAGCGCCTCGGCGTTCTCCGATAGCACCGGCTCCTCGATGAACATCAGCTTGTACGGATCGAGCTCCTTCGCGAGCACCTTCGCCATGGGCTTGTGCACGCGGCCGTGGAAATCGACGCCGATGCCGACGTAAGGCCCGACCGCCTCGCGCACCGCCGCGACGTTCGCGATCACTTTTTCGACCTTGTCGAACGTGTCGATGATCTGCAGTTCCTCCGAGCCGTTCATCTTCACCGCCTGGAAGCCGCGCTCGACCACCGCGCGCGCGTTGTTCGCGACGTCGCTCGGCCGGTCGCCGCCGATCCACGAATAGACCTTGATCCGGTCGCGCACCGGGCCGCCGAGCAGCGCGTGGACGGGCGCGCCGTGATGCTTGCCCAAGATGTCCCAGAGCGCCTGGTCGATGCCCGCGATCGCGCTCATCGTGATCGGGCCGCCGCGGTAGAAGCCCGCGCGGTACATCACTTGCCAGTGGTCCTCGATGCGAAGCGGGTCCTGGCCGACGAGGTAGTCGGCTAGCTCGTGCACGGCCGCCTCGACCGTATGCGCGCGGCCTTCGACGATCGGCTCGCCCCAGCCGACGATGCCCGCGTCGGTCTCGATCTTCAGAAACAGCCATCGAGGCGGAACGACGAAGGTTTCGAGGCGGGTGATCTTCATTGCGGGTGTCTCCTGTTGTCTGCATGAACCACGCGTGAATCGTACAGCGGCGCCGCGCGAAAGTCGTATCGATCGCGCCTGTGCGCACATAGTGGGCGCGGCGGCCGGATGCGCGCCGTGCGTCGACGCGGCACGCCGCCGGATCGCGCGGCGCGTCGGGCGCGGATCGCGGCGCGCGAGCGGGGTCGGGTGCGATTGATCGCCTTCGCCGCTCGTGCGCCGCTCGCGCGGCGCCGGACGGTTGCGGTCCGTACGGCCGAGCGTTACCGTACGGCACCGGCCGGGCGCCCGGGCGCGGCGCGGCCGCGTCGCCGGGCCGGACACGATCGAAGGAGGCGACGATGCTTTACACCGGCAGCTGCCATTGCGGCAGGATCAAGTTCGAGGTGGAAGGGGAGATCGAGAGCGCTTGCGCTTGCAACTGTTCGATGTGCGTGCGCAAGGGCTCGCTGCTGTGGTTCGTGCCGCGTGACGCGTTTCATCTGAAAACGCCCGACGACGACATCGCGACCTATCTGTTCAACGAGCGCACGATCCGGCATCGGTTCTGCCCGACCTGCGGCATCCACCCGTTCGCGGAAGGCACGGACCCGAAGGGCAACGCGATCGCGGCAGTCAACATCCGCTGCATCGACGGCATCGATCTCGACGCGGTGCCGGTCCGGCATTTCGACGGGCGCGCGCTCTGAACATATCGAGCGCGCCGGCCCAAATCGGGATCGCGCGGCGCGTGCGGCATGCGCCGCGCGCGTCACTACGCCGTCCGGCTCAGCGCGGCTGCTGCCGGACGACGCGCTTCAACATCCAGCGGATCGACGAGCCGTCGGCAGGCGGATTCGGCACGCAGTGTTCGGCGATCTCGAGCTGGTATTCGTAGCCGGGGCGGTAGTCGAAGCCTTCGATGCCGCTGTACCAGAGCTGCCACGGCTCGCTCGGGCTCGTGCGCACCTGCAGGCAGTCCATCGGCGCGACGCCGACGCAGCGCGCCGTTTGCGCGGCGACGTAGACGGTCTTCGTCGCGGTTTGCGGCGCGGCCGCCGGCGCGATGGGCGCGTTCGCCGCTGCATTCGTCTCGCAGCCGGCAAGGCCGGCCGCGCCGGCGAACGCGACGGCCGCGAGCGCGCGGCGTGGCATATCGAGCATGACGTTCCTCGTCGATCGAATCGCGATTGGACCCGATCGCGCCGGACGGGTTCACGGTGCGTGGGCGCGCCGTTTTGCGCGCGGCGTGCGCGACTCGCGTTTTCTCGACGCGGCGTTGCGGCGCGCGATGGCCGCGGGGCCGTCGCCGTAGTTGCAGTTGTCGTTGTCGTTGTCGTTGTCGTTGTCGTTGTCGTTGTCGTTGTGATTTCGACCGCGATTTTAGTTGCGATTTGGGTTGCGATTGCGCTGGCGATCGCGATTGCGCAGCCGCGTTGCGGCACCCCGAAACCACGAAACCCCGAAACCACGCGGCAACGCCACCGACTCCAACGCCGATGCGTCGCGGACTTGACGCCGACGCGATGCCGGCCGGCCGCGAAGCGAAAACGGACTCGCCCCATCGACCGTGCAACCGGGCGTCCCCGCCGCATACGCGGATTCCCGCCAGGCGGCCGGCATCCGCGCGGCGCGACGCGGGGCTGACATCGTCGCGTCACGCATCCCGTCATAAGGTGTCGGCGCTGGCGGTGACGGCGCTGACGCGCGCGGCCGGGCGCCGATGCCCGCGGCCGCCGCGCCGTCGCTTGCTTTCATTCCTTTCCCCACGACTCTCCGACGATCGAACGAAATCATGCCGAACAAGCCAGCTTCCGACGCGCCGCCGACCGAGCAGCCTTGCGCCGTCTCTCGCCGCGGCTTCCTCAAGTTCGCCGGCGTATCCGGGCTCGCGACCGCCGCGAGCGGCCTCGCGGCCACGCGGGCCGCCGCCGCCGCGCCCGACGGCACGCCCGAGCAGATTCATCTGACCTGGGGCGACGCCGACGCGCACGAAGTCGTCGTATCGTGGGCGTCGCTCGCGGCCGCGACCAACCCGCGCGTGCGCTTCGCGGGACCGAACGAAGCGTGGCGGACCGCGCACGGCGTGCAGCGCACGTACACCGACGGCCTAAACGGCGAAGTGGTGTTCACGTATCACGCGCGGCTGCACGGCCTCAAGCCGGGCTCGGCGTATCGCTACGAGGTCACGGCCGACAACGACGGCAACGCGGCGAAGCCGTTCGCCGCCCACTTCGAGACCGCGCCGCGCGGCCGCTCGCCGTTTCGCTGGACGAGCTACGGCGATCTCGCGACGCCGAACACCGGCTGGGTGCTGTCGTCGCCGCAGAGCCGCTTCGCGGTGCAGGCGATCGAGCGCTTTCAGCCGCTCTTTCATCTGCTGAACGGCGATCTCTGCTACGCGAACCTGAACCCCGCGCATCAGCCGGCCGTGTGGCGCGACTTCGGCAACAACAATCAGACGTCCGCCGCGAACCGTCCGTGGATGCCGTGCCCCGGCAATCACGAGATCGAGTTTCACAACGGCCCGCAAGGCCTCGACTCGTATCTCGCGCGCTACACGTTGCCCGAGAACGGCACGCGTTTTCCGGGCCGCTGGTACAGCTTCCGCGTCGGCGCGGTGCTGTTCGTGTCGCTCGACGCGGACGACGTCGTCTATCAGGACGCGGCCGCGTTCGTCGCGGGCCCGAACCCGCTCGTGCCGGCGGCGAGCACCGGCAACGAGCCGATCGCCCCCGGCACGTCGTTCTATGTGCGCGGCTACAGCCGCGGCGAGCAGACGCGCTGGCTCGAAGAGACGCTGCGCCGCGCGTCGCGCGATCGCGACATCGACTGGATCGTCGTGCAGATGCATCAGGACGCGCTCAGCTCGTCGAAGACGGGCAACGGCTCGGACAAGGGCATCCGCGAGGCATGGCTGCCGCTCTTCGACCGTTACGGCGTCGACCTCGTGCTGTGCGGCCACGATCACGACTACGAGCGCAGCTTTCCGGTGCGCGGCTGCAACCACCGCGCGGGCGTCGACGCTGCGACGGGCGAGGTCGTCGACACGCTGCAGCCGCGCCCCGTCGTCATGTCCGATCCGGCCGACGGCAAGTTCGACACGTCGCACGGCACGATCCACATGATTCTCGGCGGCGGCGGCACGAGCGCGCCGCTCGACGTGTACGGCGAGAATCCGGCGACGGGCTTGCCTCAGGCGCGCGTGTTCACGAAGCCGAACCGGCCGGTGCCGGGCGCGGCGCCGAACACGTTCGTGCGGCACGGCGCGGATGCGGTGGAGGATGCGATCTGGTCCGCGCGGCGCGACACGGGCACGGGCTACGGGATCGCCGTGTTCGACTACGATCCGGGCGAGCACGGCGGCAACACGACGATCACCGTGAACTACCATCACGCGCCGGGCGCCGATCAGCAGCCGACGGCCGAGTACGAGCTGTTCGAGACGATCGTGCTCAGCAAGGCTCGCCGCGCGTAAGCGGCGCGGCGGCGCGCACTGCCCGGTGCGCGCCGTCCGCGCCGTCGGGCGCGTTGGAGTTGGCGTTCGCTGCCGAGCCGGACTTGCGCCGGATCGGCAGCGTGATCGTAAACGTCGTGCCGCGGCCGACGCGGCTCTCGACGTCGATGCGCCCGCCGTGATGCTCCACGATGCCGTGCGAGATCGACAGCCCGAGCCCCGTGCCCTGGCCGACGGGCTTCGTCGTGAAGAACGGATCGAAGATCCTGCCGATCACGTCCTCGGAGATGCCCGCGCCCGTGTCGGCGATCGAGATCGACACGGCGTCGGCGTCGTGCGACGTGCGAATCGTGATCGTGCCGTGCGCGTCGATCGACTGCGCGGCGTTGACGAGCAGATTCATGAACACCTGGTTCAACTGCGCGGCGTTGCATTCGACGAGCGGCAGGCTGCCGTATTCGCGCACGACGTCCGCCTTGTACTTGAGCTCGTTGTGGACGACGTTCAGCGTGCTCTCGAGCCCCGCGTGCAGATCGGCGAGCGCCCATTCGTCGCCGCTCGGCCGCGAGAAATCGCGCAGGTCGCCGACGATGCGGCGCACGCGCATCGCGCCGTCGATCGATTCGTCGATGAGCGCGACGATGTCGCTGCGCACGTAGTCGAGATCGACTTCGCGCGACACCGCGTCGAGCGGCGCGCGCGCGTCGGCGCAAAGCGTGCGCGTGAGTTTTTCCTGCGCGGCGATCACATCGAGGAGACCCTGCACCCAGCCCTTCAGCGTGTTGAGATTCGCGTTGACGAAGCCGATCGGGTTGTTGATCTCGTGCGCGACGCCCGCTGCGAGCTGGCCGATCGACGCGAGCTTTTCCGATTGCAGCAGCTGCACGTGCGTTTCCTCGATCTGACGAATCAGCCGGCGCTGCTCGTCCTTTTCGTGCTCGAGGCGCGCCTGCGCGGCCTTGCGTTCGTCGATTTCCTGCTCCATTTTCTTGCGCGTGCGCTGCAGCACGTGCGTCGTGCGCTCGTACTGCCGCAGCGCGCCTTCGAGCTCGCTCGTGCGCTTCGTGACGAGCTCCTCGAGCGCATCGGTCATGCCGCGCAGGAACGCGGTGCGCGCATCGAAACGCGAGACGACGAGCGTCGCGCTCAGGATCGTCGCCGTGAAGAGCGCGATCGTCGCGCCGAGCCACGCGCCACTGATTTCGCCGGCGGCGCCGCACACCGCGTTCGCCGGAAAATGCGCGGCCGCCATGCCCGTGTAATGCATGCCTGTGATCGCGATGCCCATCATGCCCGCCGCGCCGATCCGCTTCGCGAACACGTGCGGCTCGTTCTCGTCGCTCAGGCGATGCGCGATCCAGAGCGCGATCGTCGACGCGCCGATCGCGATCGCGATCGATGCGACGAAGAGCGTGCGGTCGTAGCCGATCGCGGGGTGCATTTGCAGCGCGCTCATGCCGGTGTAGTGCATGGCCGCGATGCCGAGCCCCATCAGCACGCCGCCCACCGCGAGCCGCTCGCGCGTGAGCGCGGCGCGCGTCAGCGCGTTCAGCGCGAAGTACGAGACGATCATCGCGATCGCGAGCGAGGCGAACGTGTGCCCGAAGTCGTAGCCGAGCGGAATCGGCAGCGAGAACGCGAGCATGCCGACGAAGTGCATCGCCCAGATGCCCGTGCCCATCGCGGCCGCGCCGCCCGCGAGCCACGCGCGCCGCATCCGCGGCTTGTCGAGGAGCGAGATGAGCGCGCTCAGATCGAGCGCGGTATACGACGCGAGCGTCGCGACCGCGAGCGACAGTACGACGAGCGGGATGTCGAAGGTTCCGTGCATGAGGAGCGGCTCGTCTCGGTATGCGCGACGGCGACGGCGGCGCGCGCGTCAGCCTTCGCGCATCGAGGCCGCCGCGGCATCGGCGTTCGGCGGCGGCGTCTGGATCAGGATCGTGAACGGCGTGGCTTCCTGCGCTTCGTAGCGCCGCACGAGCGCGACCTGATGCGCGGACACGACACTGCCTTTCGTCATCAGCAGCACGCCGCGGCTCGTGCGCAAATCGTCGGCGAGCCGCATGCCTTCCAGCAGCTGGCCGCCCGTGATCTGCGCGTACGGCGTGTTGCAGCCGAACGTCGCCAAGTCCTTCGCGAGCGCGACGAAACGATCGACGATCTGCGGGTCGTAGCGCATGCCGGCCTGCGACTGGATGAGCGCGATCGCCTGATCGGGCAGCAGGCGATGATTGACGATGCCGCCGCGCTGGAGCCCTTCGTAGTCGCGCGCGACCGCGAGAATGCGCGAGCCGAGCGGGATGTCTTCGCCCGCGAGCCCGTCGGGCGTGCCTCGGCCGTTGAAGCGCTCGTACTGGTGGCGAATGACGTGCGCGACGTGATTGAGCTGCGTGACGGGCGTGAGCACCATCTGCGCGCGCAGCGCATGCTGATGAAACTGGCGGCTTTCCTCCGCGCTCATTCGGTCGATTGATTTGCGCAGCAGCTCGTCCGGCAGCGACAGCTTGCCGATTCCGTGCAGCAGCCCGGCGAAATGCAGGTCCCGCGCCTGCAGCTCGCTCATGTCGAACGCGAGCGCGAGCCGCTTCGCGAGTTCGCCGATGCGCCGCGATTCGCCGCCCATCACGCCGCAGCGCAGCTCGATCATGTTCGCGCCGACCTGGATCATCGTCATGAAATTGCGCTTCAGGTCGCGTTGCGCGTCCTCGAGGAACATCACGGTTTGCCGGATTTCCTCGGTGCGCGCGTGCACTTGCGCTTCGAGCTCCGTGCTGAACGCGACGAGCGCCTCGTTCTGCTTCTGCGTGATCGCGAAGAGGCGGGCGGTCTCCTGGCGCAGCCGACGCTGCTCGAGCGCCTGCTTGACCGTGAGCAGCAGATCGTGATCGTCCCACGGCTTGTTCAGGTAGCGATACACGCCGCCTTCGTTGATTGCGCTCACGACCGCGTCGATCTCGGAGTAGCCCGTCAGCAGGACGCGCATCGTGTCCGGGCGCAGCGTCTGCGCGCGAGCGAGGAATTCGGCGCCCGTCATGCCGGGCATTCGCATGTCGGAGACGATGAGGTCGACGTCGCCGGCGGCGAGCACGTCGAGCCCCGCCGCGCCGCTGTCGGCCGTCACGACCTGATAGCGCACCGTGCGCAGCAGACGCTTGAGAGCGGAGAGGATGCTCGGTTCGTCGTCGACGATCAGGATCACGGGGGACGCGTTGCCGACCATGTTTGCGGGAGCGGCGTTCGTCGATCGGGCGTGATCGGCCGCGCGCGGGTGCGATGCATCCGCCGCGATGGGCATTGTCGGTTCCTCGGGTCCGTTCACGAAGCCTCCGTTTCATTTTTTGTCATCGGCTGGCTGAGATATCGGCGCGCGGCCGTGCGTCCTTGAGCCAAAAAAACGGGGCGTCAGCGTATCTACCTAGACGGCGCGTTCGATACCGCCCGCGACGTGCGCGTTTGGTGTGTGCGCATCGAAAGAATCGTCGCGACCGTTTCGGTTGCGGGTTGCGGCGCTCGCGCGACACCGATGCGCATGCGGGATGCGCGACCCGCATGCGCCACGGATCGTGAGGCGAACGAAGCGATGCATCGGCGCGCGTCGATCGACGGCTTGATTCGATTGGGCTTACGGCATCGCGTAAAAGATGCGGGTGTCGCCGCCGCGAGTTTCCATCGGCGGAAAATTTTGGGTTCATCGCAGGAAACCGTGGAGGGTTTTCGAGCGATTGCATAATCTGACACCTCATTTTAAGGATGTCGGAGGAAGCAATTGCTCGATCGAAAAGCA
>NZ_JPWT01000095.1:0-39619 GCF_000773065.1 Burkholderia sp. ABCPW 111
GGATGACCGGCAACGGATGACCGGCAACGGATGACCGGCAACGGATGACCGGCAACGGATGACCGGCAACGGATGACCGGCAACGGATGACCGGCGGCGCTCGGCACGCGCCGCGCGCCTCGCGCCGTAGCATGGAGCACGCGCCGCATTCAGCGCGCGCTTCGCCGTGCGCGACACATGCATCGCAGATCAATTGCGCGACGGCAGCCGCGCGCGGGCCGCGTCAGGCCAAAAGGCACAAGCGGCACAAGCGCGGCCGACGCGCCGCCGAACGCGCGCCGGCCCGCATCGCGCAACGCCGCGTCAGCCGCGGCGCGCACATGCTCAGCTGATCGCCAGCTTCTTTTTCTCCGCCGTCGCCTTCTTCGGCAGCGTCAGCGACAGCACGCCGTCCTGATACTGCGCGACCGCCGCGTCGCGGTCGATTTCGTTCGCAAGCGAGAAGGTCCGGCCGAACTCGCCCGAATAACGCTCGCGCCGGATCACGCGCTCGCCTTCCTTCAGCTCCTTGTTGCGCTCGACCTTCGCGTTGATCGACACAGTGTTGCCTTCGATCTGCACGTTGATGTCGTTCTTGTCGACGCCGGGCAGCTCGGCCTTGACGATGTAGGACTGATCGTTCTCGGTCACGTCGATCTTCATCGACGCGAGCTTCTCTTCTTCGACGTCGACCATGCTGCGCAGCGGACGGAACAGACCCTGGAACAGGTCGGACACGGGCTCCAGCGAAAACGGGTCGTAACGCGTCAAATTGCTCATTGCTCTCTCCAGGAATTCGCAGCCGCGCACGATGCGCGGCCGACGCCGCACACGGCGTCCGGCGCTCGCCGAACGCCTCTCGATTCGTTGATGCAGGCCGGATCGATACCGGCCGATTTCAGCGTAGCGCCGCAGGCCCGGCCGGCATTGACATGAGTCAATCAGCGCTCATGGGTGTCCGAACGGGCCGCAGCGGCATCGATGTCTCGCGTCGGCGCGCCCGGTTCGTTTCGGTTCGTTTCGTTCCGTCCGCGCGCCGCGCCGGCTCGGCGGCGACCGGACGGCGAGCATCCGCCGCTCGCTCGCGCGACGTGCCCGGCCGCGCCGCACCGCACCGCGTATGAGGCTTGTGTGTGCGCACGCTCCGCCTGCATCGGCGATCTATCGGCCCCGCTGATGACTTCCGTTCGAAATCGCGATTTTTCATACGAGAACGTCGCACGTAGCATGCAAAGCGCGAGTCGACCACGGTCGCGCTCGCTTCGACAGGCCCCACGACAAAGAGCGAACATGAACGATCGTGTGCGATCCGGCAACGAGAAACTCGAAGTCAAGACGACGACCTGCTACATGTGCGCGTGCCGCTGCGGAATCCGCGTGCATCTGCGCGACGGCGAAGTCCGCTACATCGACGGCAACCCTGATCACCCGCTCAATCAGGGCGTGATCTGCGCGAAGGGCGCATCGGGGATCATGAAGCAGTACTCGCCCGCGCGGCTCACGCAGCCGCTGATGCGCACGGCGCACGCCGAGCGCGGCAGCGCGCAGTTCGAGCCGGTGTCGTGGGAGCGCGCGTTCGGCGTGCTCGAAAAACGTCTCGCGCACCTGCGCGCGACCGATCCGAAGCGTTTCGCGCTCTTCACCGGCCGCGACCAGATGCAGGCGCTGACGGGCCTCTTCGCGAAACAGTACGGCACGCCGAATTACGCGGCCCACGGCGGCTTCTGCTCGGCGAACATGGCGGCCGGAATGATTTATACGGTCGGCGGCTCGTTCTGGGAATTCGGCGGCCCCGATCTCGATCGCGCGAAGCTGTTTTTCATGATCGGCACCGCCGAGGACCATCATTCCAATCCGCTGAAAATCGCGATCTCGAAGTTCAAGCGCGCGGGCGGCCGGTTCGTCGCGATCAATCCGATCCGCACCGGCTACGCGGCGATCGCCGACGAATGGGTGCCGATCCGCCCCGGCACCGACGGCGCGCTGTTCATGGCGCTGATCCGCGAGCTGATCGAGACGCAGCGCTACGATCGCGACTTCGTCACGCGCTACACGAACGCGGCCGAACTGCTCGACATGCGCGCCGACGCCGACACGTTCGGCCTGTTCGTGCGCGACGCGGCGACGCCCGAGCGCAATCCGCTGTTTCCGCAAAACCACCTGTGGTGGGATCTCGGCAGCGGCCGGCCCGTGCCGCATCACACGCGCGGCGCGACGCCCGCGCTCGAGGGCCGCTACGCGCTCGACGACGGCACGCCCGTCGCGCCGTCGTTCGCGCTGCTGCGCGAGCGCGCCGCCGAATGCACGCCGGAATGGGCGGAGCGGATCACGGGCATCCCGGCCGCGACGATCCGCCGGCTCGCGCACGAAATGGCGGACGTCGCGCGCGATCACCGGATCACGCTGCCGATCCGCTGGACCGACGCATGGGGCGAGACGCACGACACCGTCACCGGCAACCCGATCGCATTCCATGCGATGCGCGGCCTCGCCGCCCATTCGAACGGCTTCCAGTCGATCCGCGCGCTCGCGGTGCTGATGTCGCTGCTCGGCACGATCGACCGGCCGGGCGGCTTCCGGCACAAATCGCCTTATCCGCGCGCGGTGCCGCCTTCGGCGAAGCCGCCGAACGGCCCGGACGCGGTGCGCCCGAACACGCCGCTCGCGGCGGGCCCGCTCGGCTGGCCGGCCGCGCCCGAGGATCTGTTCGTCGACGAGCACGGCGGCCCGGTGCGGATCGACAAGGCGTTCTCGTGGGAATACCCGCTCGCCGTGCACGGCCTGATGCACTGCGTGATCACGAACGCGTGGCGCGGCGATCCCTATCCGATCGACACGCTGATGATCTTCATGGCGAACATGGCGTGGAATTCGTCGATGAACACGGTCGAGGTCCGCAAGATGCTCGCGGACAAGCACGAGAACGGCGAATACAAGATCCCGTTCATCGTCGTGTGCGACGCGTTCCAGTCCGAAATGACCGCGTTCGCCGATCTGATCCTGCCCGACACGACGTACCTCGAGCGTCACGACGCGATGTCGATGCTCGACCGCCCGATCTCCGAATTCGACGGCCCGGCGGACTCGGTGCGCGTCCCGGTGGTGCCGCCAACAGGCGAATGCAAGCCGTTTCAGGACGTGCTGATCGAACTCGCGAGCCGGCTGAAGCTGCCGGCGTTCACGAATCCGGACGGCACGCGCAAGTTCCGCGACTATCCGCACTTCGTCGTCGACTATCAGACCGCGCCCAATTCCGGCGTCGGCTTCCTGATGGGCTGGCGCGGCGAGAACGGCGGCGACGCGCTCGTCGGCGCGCCGAATCCGCGCCAATGGGACGAATACGCGAAGCACGGCTGCGTGTTCCACCACACGCTGCCGGATACGCTGCAGTACATGCGCGGCTGCAACGGCCCGTATCTGAAATGGGCGGTCGAGAAGGGCTTTCGCAAGTTCGACGAGCCGATCGTGATCCACCTCTATTCGGACGTGATGCAGACATTCCGCCTCGCCGCCCAGGGCAGGACGAGCGGCCGGCAGCCGCCCGACCATTTGCGCGCGCGCATCGCGCGCTATTTCGATCCGCTGCCGTTCTGGTACGAGCCGCTCGAGCTCGGCGCGACCGATCTGCAACGCTACCCGCTCGCCGCCGTCACGCAGCGGCCGATGGCGATGTATCACTCGTGGGATTCGCAGAACGCGTGGCTTCGCCAGATTCATGGGGAGAACTATCTGTTCGTGAACCCGAAGGCCGCGCGCGAAGCGGGCATCGACGACGGCGGCTGGATCTACGTCGAATCGCAATGGGGCAAGGTGCGTTGCCGCGCACGCTACAGCGAGGTTGTCGAGCCGGGCACCGTGTGGACCTGGAACGCGATCGGCAAGGCGGCGGGCGCGTGGAATCTCGGCCCGCACGCGAACGAATCGCAGCGCGGCTTCCTGCTGAACCACGTGATCACCGACGAGCTGCCCGGCGACGCCGCGCGTGCGCCGCGCATCTCGAACTCCGATCCGATCACCGGCCAGGCCGCGTGGTACGACGTGCGCGTGCGCATCTACCCGGCCGAAGCGCACGCCGACCACACGCTGCCGCAATTCGCGCCGATGCCGGCGCTGCCGGGCGTGACGGGCGCGGTGCGACGCATCGTGCAGGGCTATTTCGCGGGCCGCGGCGAATTCGCCGCCCGGCTGCGCAACCCGGCGAAACGCCGTTGACGAGGAGCATGCGATGACGCAAATGGCGCTCGTGATCGATCTGAACGTGTGCGTGGGATGCCATGCCTGCGTGACGAGCTGCAAGGAATGGAACACGTCGGGCGCGGCGGGCGCGCTGTCGGACGTGCGGCCGTACGACGCCGATCCGTCCGGCACGTTCTTCAACCGCGTGCAGACGTTCGAGGCGGGCGAGTTTCCGCTCGCCGACACGATCCACTTTCCGAAGTCGTGCCTGCATTGCGAAGACCCCCCGTGCGTGCCCGTGTGCCCGACGGGCGCGAGCTACAAGCGCAAGGAAGACGGGCTCGTGCTCGTCGATTACGACAAGTGCATCGGCTGCAAGTATTGCGCGTGGGCGTGCCCGTACGGCGCGCGGGAGCTCGACGAGGCGCGCAAGGAAATGACGAAGTGCACGCTCTGCGCGGACCGCATCCATGACGACGCGCTGCCCGAGCGCGACCGCCAGCCCGCCTGCGTGCTCGCATGTCCGACGTCGGCGCGCCTGTTCGGCGACATTCACGATCCCGATTCGGCCGTATCGCAAGCGATTCGCGAGCGCGGCGGCTATCAGCTGATGCCGGAATGGGGCACGCGGCCCGCGAATCACTATCTGCCGCGCCGCACGACGACCGCCTGCGGCGGCGGCGGCAACGCATGCGCGTGCGGATCGGCGGACGCGGCGGTCTCGCCTGCGCCTGCGCCCGCGCCCGCTTCCGCCGACGACGACTTCGCGTACGCACCGGTGAATCTCGCCGCGCTCGCGAAGCGCGCCTGAACGCGCCGGACGCGCGCGTCACCGGCCATCGCCTTTGATAACGAATCCGGAGCACCACGCATGAAACCCGCTTTCTCGGTCATCTTCCTGACGACGCTGTGCGGCGCGAGCCAGGGGCTCATGATCGCGCTGTTCGGCGTCGAGCTCGCGGCGCGGCTCGGGCTGTTCGCAGCGCCGCCGCAGGCGTTCTTCGTCGCGAGCGCGGCGCTGTCGGTGCTGCTCGGCTCGCTCGGCCTGTTCGCGTCGTTCTTCCATCTCGGGCATCCGGAGCGCGCGTGGCGCGCGATCGCGATGTGGCGCACGTCGTGGCTCGCGCGCGAATGCATCGCGCTGCCGGTGTTTCTCGCGTGCACGACCGCCTACGGCGGCGCGCATCTGCTCGCGCTGCCGTACACGCTCGCGCTCGGCCTGCTCGCGACGATCGCGGGCGGCGCGCTGTTCGTCTGCACCGGCATGATCTACATCTGTCTGCGCTTTCTGCAGGAATGGGCGACGCCGCTCACGATGACCAATTTCGTGCTGCTCGGTTGCGCGTCCGGCTTCACGCTCGCGACCGCCGGCGCCGCGTGGTTCGTTCCGCCGCTCGTGCCCGCGCTCGCCGCGTGCGCATGCGCGCTGACCCTCGCGGGCGGCGCGACGCGCGTCGCGTCGCTCGCGCGCAACGCACGGCTGCGGCCGCGCTCGACCGTGCAGAGCGCGACCGGCATTCGCGCGCGGCAGGTCGTCCAGCGATCGCGCGGCTTCACGGCCGGCGCGTTCAACCTGCGCGAGTTCTTTCACGGGAAAACGCCGCGCACGCTGCAACGCGTGAAGTGGACGTTCCTGATCTGCGCGTTCGCGTTGCCGTTCCTGCTGCTCGCGATCGGCGGCGCGGCCGCGCCGGCCGTCGCGTCGTTCGCGCTTGCGTGCGGCGCGTTCGCGATCCAGTATGCGGGGCTCGTCGCGGAACGCTGGTTTTTCTTCGCCGAAGCGCGGCATCCGCAAAACGTCTATTACCAGAGCGCCGCGTGACGAACGGCGCGTGCGTATCGAGCGCATCGAGGTTGCGCTCGATGCGCGCGTCCGGCATGCGGACGTTGCGCTCGGCCGAGGCGCTCGCCGCCTGACGCGACGCATGCGCCGCCCCGCAGCGCCCCGCCGCCTCGCCGCCTCGCCGACGCCGCCTGCCGATGTCTTTCGCGTCGCGCCCCGGTATCGTTCGTCTTCCCTCTTCGCTCGCGCCGCCGTCCGCGCGATCCGCGTCCGTCGAATTCGCGGCGCCAAGGCCGGCGTTATTGACCACGATCAATCGCCGCCCCTCAAACCATAGCAGCATGTTCGACATGGCGTAACCGGTTCGATTCGATGCGATCCGCCCGGCCACGCGCGCCGGCCGCTCACGTGGCCGCCGCAACGGCGTTCGGCGCCGCAGCGGTGAGTCTTTACGGGAGCTGACGTGAGCCTTTACGGGAACCGGTGGCGTCCACCGGCTCCGCTCGGCGCGCTGCCGTGACGGTCGCCCCCGGGCCGCCCGCAAGAGCGGGGGGAATCGGCCTCGTCGCGCTGCCGTGGCTCGCCGACGGCGAATCATCGTGCCGCATGACGCATCGGGCATGCGTGCGCGGCGGGCTCGGTGAGCGCGGCCGCATGGCGAAAGCACCCACCGATCGAGGCGGAGCGCACGGCGACGAAGCGTGCGCACGCATGCTCGCCGCCACTCGCGACGCCCCGGCGCAATCGCGATCGGTCCGCCCGAACAAGTTTCGAACAACCGAAGGAACGCCATTGCGACACTCAGGCTCCCGCTTCACCCGATTCCGGCTCGCGGCGGCGGCCTGGTGTCTCGCATCGGCGGCGAGCGTCGCATCGCCGGCGTTCGCTGGGGCAAACGCCGATGCCGCCGCACCGCCCGCCGACGGTGCGTCGCGCCCCGCGATTCTCGTCTATCACCGTTTCTCGATATCGGCGCCGCCCGACTCGATGACCATCCGAGTCAGCACATTCGAAGCGCAGCTCGCATTCCTCCGCTCGCATGGCTACACCGTCGTGCCGCTGCGCGAGGTCGTCGCATGGGCGGCGTCGCCGTCCGCGTCGCTGCCGGACAAGGCGGTCGCGATCACCGTCGACGACGGCCATCGCTCGGTGTACGAACTATTGCGGCCGAT
Source organism: Burkholderia sp. ABCPW 111 (assembly GCF_000773065.1). Classification (NCBI taxonomy): domain Bacteria; kingdom Pseudomonadati; phylum Pseudomonadota; class Betaproteobacteria; order Burkholderiales; family Burkholderiaceae; genus Burkholderia; species Burkholderia sp. ABCPW 111. Next base: position 7,111 of record NZ_JPWT01000095.1, read on the forward strand.
CGTGCTGCGCGAGCGGCTGCCCGTCACGTTGTTCATCTATCCGTCCGCGATCTCGAACGCATCGTACGCAATGACGTGGGACGAGCTGCGCGCATTGCGCGACACCGGCCGCTTCGACATCCAGTCGCACACGTGGTGGCATCCGAACTTCCGCACCGAGCGGCGGCGTCTCGCGCCGGACGCGTTCCGCCGCTTCGCCGCGACGCAGTTCGCGCATTCGCGCGCGTTGCTCGAGCGCGAAGTCGGCGGCCGGATCGATCTGCTCGCATGGCCGTTCGGCCTCTACGACGACGAACTCACGGCGCTCGCCGCTCAGGCGGGCTACGTCGCGGGCTTCACGCTCGACGCGCGCAAGGCCCGGCGCGGCGACGTGCCGCTCGCGCTGCCGCGCTTCCTGATCGTCGAAAGTTGCACGCCGGCCGCGCTCGCGCGGCTGCTCGGCGAGCGCGACGATGCGCATGCCGCTTCTCACACCGCGTCTCACGCCGCGTCTCACGCCGATACTCATGCCGACATGCACGCGGAGGTTCCGCAGTGAACGAAATCGACTCCCGGCCACGGGTGCGCGATCACTCGCACGCTCACGGCAACCACCTCCGCCGTAACCGCCACGGCGAGCGCCGATATTCACTCGAAGCACCGCTCATGCCCGAGTTCGATCATGGATCACGGACCAACGCCGCTGCGGACGCGCTCGCCGTCACGGCCGCCGCATCCGCCGGCGCGCTCGCCGCGACGCATGCGGGCGGGCCGGCGATGAACGCGTGTTCGCAATGGCTGAAAACCTGCGCATGTGCGCGCACATTCGCCATCGCCGCCCGCACTCATCGATGCGATCGCCGTGACGCACGCGGGAGATCGACCATGAACGGGCTCGCCCGACGGCTGCGAACGAGCCCGTGCACACGCGCGCTCGCCATTGCCGCTGCCGCGCCTACCGACGCGTTCGTCGCGACGCATGCAGAGGACCGAACATGAACACAATCGCACAATGGTTGCGTACGAGCGCCCGTGCGTGCGCGCTCGCCGTCGCATTGGCAGCCGTGCCGCCGGCCGGCGATGCGCTCGCCGCCGACGCATCATCCGGCGCACCGGCGGCCGCATCGCCGACGCCGACGCCAACTCCAACGCCCGCGCCCGCCGTCCGCGGCACCGTCGTCGACGCGCGAACCGGCAAGCCGATCGCGGCCGCGGTCGTGACGATCGGCGGCCGCCCGATGCGCGCGGACGACCACGGCGCGTTCTCGAGCGGCGCGGCCGCCGCCGACATCGCCGTGCGCGCGCCCGGCTATCTCGCGACGCGCGCGGCCGTCGAAACCGGCAAACCCGTCACCGTCGCGCTCGCGCCGTTCCGGCCGAAGGCTGTCTATCTGTCCGTATTCGGGATCACGAGCAAGACGCTGCGCGACGCCGCGACGAAACTCAAGGGCGACACCGCGATCAACGCGCTCGTCATCGACATGAAGGGCGATCGCGGCATCGCGCCGTATCCGAGCGCGGCGCGGCGCGCGTCGGGCGCGGCCGCGCAAACGCCGAACGCGCCCGTGGTGCGCGACTTCGCCGCGCTCGTCGGCGATCTGCATCGGCGCGGGTTCTATCTGATCGCGCGGATCGTCGTGTTCAAGGACGATCCGCTCGCCGCCGCGCATCCGGACTGGACGGTGCGCGATGCGGACGGCGACGTGTGGCACGATCGCGAGAAGCTGCGCTGGATCGATCCGACGCTGCGCGAGGCGTGGACGCACAACCTCGACGTCGCCGAGGAAGCGGCGAAGCTCGGCTTCGACGAAATCCAGTTCGACTACGTGCGCTTTCCGGACGCGCGCGGGCTGCGCTTCAGCGTGCCGAACACGCGCGCGAACCGCACCGCGGCGATCACGGGCTTCCTGCAGGCGGCGCGCGGCCGGCTCGCGCCGTACAACGTGTTCGTCGCCGCCGATATCTTCGGCTACGTCTGCTGGAACGAGGACGACACCGCGATCGGTCAGCAGATCGAAATGCTCGGCGGGCCGCTCGACTACATTTCGCCGATGCTCTACCCGTCCGGCTTCACGTGGGGATTGCCGGGCTGCACGCAGCCGACTGCCGATCCGGGGCAGATCGTGCGCCGCTCGCTCGCCGAGGCGCGCTCGCGGACCGGGCTGCCGGGCGTGCGGTTCCGGCCATGGCTGCAGGCGTTTCGCGACTATGCGTTCGACCGCCGCGATTTCGCGGCGGAGGAGATCCGCGCGCAGGTCGACGCCGCCGAGGCCGCCGACACCGACGGCTGGATGCTGTGGAACGCGCGCAATCGCTACGATCCGCAACAGTTGCCGAAATGAGCGCGCGGCGGCACGGCGTGGCCGCGCGGAGCGGATCGACACGGCCGCTCTCGAACTCGTCTCGAGGCCGCAGTGTTTGCGTGTGCTCGACGGCGGCACGCGCCGCCGCGCCGATGTCCCGCGCCGCCGCGCACCGCCTGCTTGCGCGCCAGCCGGCGCGGGCCGATCCGGCGACGCGCACGCCGCCGGCATGCGCGGGCGCGTCGCGACGCCGCCCCTCCTTCGCGCAGCGCCGCTAGTTGCCTGCGCCCGTTCCGCTCGCCGCCGGCGCGTCGGGCGTCGGCGTCGGCGACATCGGCGCGCTGTCGTTCGGCAAGCCGTTGTCCGGCTGCGCGGCGGGCGGCGGCTGCACGGACGAAGGCGGCGTGGGCTGCAGCAGCGGCGGCATCTGAGGCGCGGATGCGCCGCCCGGCGCGAACGGCTCAACGCTCACGGCCGACGCGGCCGAGGCTGACGCTTCGGACGCGGCGCGCGCCGCCGCGGCTGCCTCGGAAGCCGCTTCGACCTCGGACGCCGGCATCACCTCCTCCACCGGCGCACGCGGCGCCTTCGGCGGCGGCGCGGCCTTCTGCGGCTCGGGCTTCCCGAACAGATAGCGATACCAGTCGCCGAGCTTGTCGCGGAACGTGTCGAACGCGCCCGGCGGCGCCTCGGTCGCGAAGCGCTCGCGCGTATCGACGATCCGCGCGCGAATCGCCCGCTGATAGAAGTCGCCGACGATCGGCAGCGCGCTCCTCGCCCCTTGCCCCCAGTCGCTGCCGAGCGTCACGCGGCCGTCGTCGAAGCCGACCCACGCGCCCGCCACGAGCTCCGGCTGCATCAGGATGAACCAGCCGTCGGTGTCGCCCTGCGTCGTGCCGGTCTTGCCGGCGACGTCCGCGCGAATGCCGTAGCGCGAGCGGATCGCCGCGCCGGTGCCGCGCTCGACGACGCCGCGCATCACGTTGATCAGCGTGCGCGCCGCCGACGCGTCGAGCGCGCGCTCGGGCGACGCGCTCGCGAATTCGGCGAGCACCTCGCCGTTGCGATCCTCGATGCGCGTGACCATCCGCGGCTCGACGTATTCGCCGACGTTCGCGATCGTCGCGTACGCGGACACCATCTCCTTGAGCGTGACGGGGCTCGTGCCGAGCGCGAGCGCCGGCACCGCGTCGAGCTCGCTGTCGCGCACGCCCATCGCGCGCGCGAGCCGCGCGACCTTTTGCGGGCCGACTTTCATCATCAGCTGCGCGGTGATCCGGTTGCGCGAATACGCGATCGCGTCGCGCAGCGTCATCGGCTTGCCGGTCGGCGGCGCGTCGTCGTCGGGCCGCCAGATCTCGCCGCCCTTCAGCGCAATCTCGACCGGCTGATCGACGAACGTGTCGTCGGGCGTCGCGCCCGCCGCGAACGCCGCGCCGTAGACGAACGGCTTGAACGTCGAGCCCGGTTGCCGGCGCGCCTGCTGCACGTGATCGAACGGCTCGGTCGTGAAGTCGCGGCTGCCGACCCACGCCCTGATTTGCCCGTTGCGCGGATCGATCGCGAGAAAGCCCGCCTGCACGTCGGCCTTCGTCTTGCAGAGCGCGCGCGCGAAGCCGCGATCGGCGAGCAGGCGCTTGAGCGCCGCGCCCTCGGTCGCGCCGCCGTCGAGCGCCGCGCGGAACTGCGGCGTCTCGCGCACGAACGCGCGGAATAGCGGATTGCCCGGCGCGCAGCCGCTGCCCGCGTTCCACATCCCGTTCGCGACGCCCTGAAGCTGATTCGTCTGCCGCGCGAGTGCCTGCGTCGCGTACGTCTGCAGCCGCGAATCGATCGTCGTGCGCACGACGAGGCCGTCCGAGTAGATGTTGTAGTCGTTGCGGTCGGCCCACGCGATCAGCCACTTGCGCAGTTGCTGCGCGAAATGCGGCGCGGGGCCGGGCGGCTCCTTCTGCCGCTCGAAGTCGATCCGCAGCGGCTTCTTCTGCAGCGACGCATACGCGGCGGGCGACAACTTCCCGTACTTCACCATCTGCGCAAGCACCGTGTTGCGCCGCGCGAGCGCGCGCTCGGGGTTCAGCACCGGGTTGTAATAGCTGTTGCCCTTCAGCATGCCGACGAGCGTCGCGGCGTCGAGCGCGTCGAGCTGATCGGCCGATTTGTCGAAGTACGTGCGCGCCGCCATCTCGACGCCGTACGCGTTGTACAGGAACGGCACCGTGTTCAGATACGTCTCGAGAATCTGCGGCTTGCTGTAGACCGCCTCGATCTTCAGCGCGGTGATCGCCTCTTTCAGCTTGCGCGTGAGCGTCGGCGCGCGGCCGATCTCGTCCGGATACAGATTGCGCGCGAGCTGCTGCGTGATCGTCGAGCCGCCCTGCCGCTCGCCCGAGAACGTGCGCAGCGCGGCGCCCGCGGTGCGGCGCCAGTCGAGGCCGTGGTGCTCGTAGAAGCGGTGGTCCTCGGTCGAGATCAGCGCATCGACCATCTTCGGCGAGATGCCCGCGAGCGGCACCCATTCGCGGTTCGACGGCTTGAACTCGGCGAGCAGCTTGCCGTCGGCGGACAGGATCTGCGCGGGCGCGTCGACGCGCGCCTTGCGGATGTCGCCGATGCCCGGCGTGAACGGGATCAGCGCGAACACGTAGATCACGAACAGCGCGGGGACGGCGGCGAGCGCGAGCAGGACGCCGCGTCGCGTCGGATGACGCAAGCGGCGCAGGACGTTGGCGGCGTGCGGCTTTGCGGCGGCGAGCCAGGCCGCGCAACGGTCGAGGACGGACGACACGATTCGGCGATTCACGCGGTGATGCGAATGGGTGGGAAAGCGTGCATCGTACCAAACGCGGCGACGCGCCCGAAGGATGGCGGGGCCGGAGCGGCATCGCGATGCTGCCGCCGATGCCGCCGTTGACGCCGACGCGTCGCAACTGCGGCCCCGCCCGCGACGCCGCGGTTCACGCCCGTCGTTCCGGGCAACGGGCGCGCACCGCGGCGACGGCGGCGGCCGTCATCCGCGCCGCCGCATCGGCGTCAAAACTTGTCGTCCTTCTTGACCGCGACTTCCATGTACCGGTTCGAGAAGACGCGGCGCGCCGCCCCGATCTCCGGGCGATGCAGGGCGTCGGCGAGCTTGTTGACGAGCTTGCTGACAGGCACGTCGTCGACGCCGCCGAGCACGCGCGCACGCGCGCCCGGCGGCAGGTTCGCGCGCCCGTCGCGCACGACGGACAGCGCAGTGCCCGCCTTCATGACCTCGCCGGCGAATGCCGTCCGGAGCGGCTGCGGCGTGCGCCCGGACAAGCGCGCGCATTCGTCCCGGCTCGGGCCTTCGATGTGCCGATCGAGCTTCGGCGTGCGCGCGAAACACATTTCGACGAGGCTGAGCCACGCGGTATCGCGCAAATGCGGATCGTCGAAATCGAAGCGAAACGATGCGCCGCCGAAGCGATCGTGCGCGGCGCTCCGGCGACGTCGAGACGCCCGGCGTTGCGCTCGGCCGCCGCGGCCGGGCCGACGCCGGATTGCGTGGAAACGAACGGGACCGAATCAAGCTCAAGCATGGGCGAGCGCATCGTATTCGCGGGTCGAGCGAAGCGCATCGTGCGACGCGGAAAACGCCTGTTGCTCGATCGCGCAAGACTCGCGGCTCCAGGCCGCCAGCCATTCGACGAGCCCGGCGAATGCGCCCGTCAGACGTTCGAGCGTCAGGTTCGCGGGCGACAAATGACGCATCGCCACGAGCGCATCCGTTTGCGGGTTCAGGCCGATGGTCGGCACGTGCTCGTGCAACGCGTCGAACTGGCGGGCGAGCACGAAGCGCGTCCACGCTTCGCGTTGCAGCGTGTCGACCGTCGGCATCGGCAATTCGGCGAGCAGCGTCAGACAGTCGAGCGCACGGTTGTCGTAAAGCGCGAGCTTCAGATCGTCGATTCGCAGCTGGCATACGCCGGTCGCGTCGAATTTCAGATCGGATAGCCCGATCCGCGCGCCGAATTCGCCCAGCGGGGCGTTCGTCATTTCCATCGATTGGCTCTTGGTTGCTCGTACGGCGCCAATGTTAGGCAGTCGGGCGCGAACCTCTTTCGAATACCGGGCGCTTGTTTCGATTTTGACCCGGAAAGTGCGTGGGCCGGCCGCGCGAACCGCTTCCGGGCAGCGGCTTCGCGTGGCTTCAGTGCGGCCGGGCGGGCGCGGGCGCATTGCCGGCTCGCGCGACAAACGATTTCGCATGAGCGACGACGCATGTTGCTTCCGGCCATGCGCCACGGAGATGCGCGACGTCCGCGCGCAATGCGCGCTCGCGGGCGCGCCGCTCAAGCGCGCCAACCCAGCGCGTCACCCCTCTCGCGCCCCGCGCGCGCCTGCACGCGAGGCGTCGTTCGACGCCGTCATGCCCTCGCGCTCCTGATCAAGCTCTCGCAGGTCCCGACTTGCGGATCGCCCGCCGGCAGCTTCCCGCACACGCCTTCGAACTGCCTGACGACCGCGAGCGCCGCCGCGTCGTGCGCGCCGCCCTGCCGCCAATGCGCGAGCTGCGTGACGACGCGCGTCAGCGCGCGCCGGTTCGCGCCGTAGAACGCGTTGCGCGTCTGGCTCGCCTGCGTCAGCACGTCGCTTGCGATCGCGCGGATTCGCTCGGCGTCGTCCGGCGCGAGATCGACCGCGTTCGCGAAGTACGCCGCGCCCCAGCGCAGCCGCGTCGCCGGGCCGGTCGCCGCTTCATACGCCTTCCTGTACCAAGCGAGCGCCGCCGCGCGGTCGCCGCGCGCCTTCGCATTCGCCGCGAGCCCCGACATGAAGTAGTACGGCGTCGGCGAACGCGCGATCTCCGCCTTCAGCAGCGCGTCGGCCGCATCGAACTGGCCGGCGTCGGTCAGCGTGTCCGCCGCCTCGCTGACGACCGCCTGCCGCCCATAGACGTTCGTCGATTCGGCGAGCGCCGACGCGGTCTGCCGCCGCACCGCGTCGGCGAGCGCGGACGGCAGCGGCGCGCCCGGCTTCGCGTCGAGCCGCGCGATGCGCACGCGGCCGTGCAGCGCCATCGTCCGGTCGATCGCGGCGAGCGACCTATCGGTCGACAGCCGCGCGAGCGCCGCATCGTACTGCTTCGCGAGCGTCGCGCGCGCCGCCGCGTCGCCGCCCGCCAGATACTTGACGACGTCGTCCGGCGCCGCGACGAGCACGTCATAGTCCGCGCGCGCAAGCTTCGGGTCGCGCAGCGCGTCGCGCACGGCGGCCGCGCCCGCCGCCTTGTCGACATCGCCCCGCTGCGGCGGATCGCCGAGCGCCGCCGACACGACCGCCTTCAAATCGAGCCGCAGCGCCTCGGCGCTCGCATGGCCCGCGCGCGCGTGGCGGGCGAGCGTTTGCAGCGTCGTCGCGACGCGCTCGTTCGGCACCGGCAGATCGCCGTCGGTGTCCCACGAGTAGTCGGCGAGCACGCGCCAGTCGTCGGGCGTGACGCGCGCGCCGTCCTTCAGCGCGGCCGCGAGCGTCTGCTTGAACGGATGCGCGGCGTTCAGCCCGATCGACAGCGCCTGCATGTAGCGGTCGAGATCGACTTCGCCCGGCAGCCGCGTGACTTCGGCGCCGTCCGGCCGGAACAGGATCATCGTCGGATAGCCGCGCACCTTGAAGCGCTCGCCGATCTTCTGCGCATTCTCGGTGTCGCCGTCGAGATAAACCGGCACGAAGAACGACGAGCGCGCTTTGAACGCCTGCTGGCTGAAGATCGTCGACTTCACCTGATTGCACGACGGGCACCAGACCGCGCCCCAATACAGGAACAGCGGCTTGTTCGTGCGCTTCGCCTCGGCGAACGCGGCGTCGACGTCGCCTTGCCGCCACGCGATGCCGGGCGGCAGATGCTCGGGCGCGTGCGGCGCGTCGGCGGCGAAGCACGCGCCCGCGGCGGCGACGAGCAGCGACGCCGTCAGCTTTCGAATCGCAGTTTTCATCGATGAGAGTCCGGTTGGGGCGGCGCCGCGTCGTTCGGCATCTTGGTGGCGGCCCGCATCGGGTTGACGTTCGAGCGCGCCGGCCGCGCGCTCCGTTCTTTCACGGCGCAATCGTATGAAGTATAGAAACAATCTCGGGCGCTGCGGGAGGCCTCGATGTGTGACGCGAGAGACTCGGCGGGAACTCGGCGAGGGCTCGGCAAGAACGCGGCGAGGGCTCGGCGAGGGCTCGGCGAGGGCTCGGCGGGAAAAGGGGCGCGCAACGGACTCGCCAATGGGATCGGGCAACGGGCTCGTGTGCCGCGGCGGCTTGCTTGACCGCCGTGCCGCGGGCGCGGCGGCCGTCGACACGAGCGCGTCGTTCACGACCAGCCGGGCAGCCGAGACGTCCGCGGCGGCGGACGGAGCCGACGTCGTCGCGATGGATCGACATCGTCGACACGCGCGCGATTCGCGACGATCGCCGCAATGGCAGTCGGAGCGGCGGCGACGTAGATCTTCTCGATCGCTTCCCGCCCTTCGATCCCGACACCCGATCTGCGCGGCTCCGTCGCGCTTTCGTCCGCCGCATCGCGAGCATCGCCTGCGTCGATTCGCTCGATTCCATCGACGACGCGACGCGACGACGCCCGCGCGCAACCTCCCGCCCGGCCCGTCGCGCATCGCGAATCGCGAATCGCGCGCCCGGATCAGAACTTGTGCCGAATCCCGACGATCGCGAGCTCCTGCGAATCGGTGCCCGAGTTCACGCCATACGAACCGACGGACGCCTGCGCATCGACCACCGAGCCGTTCGCGCCGAGCGTGCGGCCGCTCGCCTTCTGATAGCCGAACAGCGCATAGAGATCGGTGCGCTTCGACAGTGCGTAGCCCGCGCCGAGGTTCACCTGGTGATAGTGCGCGGAAGCGGGCCCCGTCAGCGACGTGTAGTTGTAGCCGACGCCCGCGCGCAGCGCCGGCGAGAACTGATAGTTGAAGAACGCGGAGCCGCTGTTGAACTTCGCGGTCTCGTTGAACGTCGACAGCGAATCGCGGCCGTAGTGCGTGTTCGAATACGCGAGGCCGAACGTCGCCGAGCCGAGCACGTATTGGCCGCCGACGCGCACGATCTGAATCGACTTCGCGCTCGCGAAGCCCTGGTTGATCACGGTGTTGAACAGCGTGTCCGAGCTGCTCGTCCACGTGCGCACGCCGTTCGCGGCGGTCGTGCCGCCGTCCGCGTACAGATAGCCGGCGCCGAGCGACAGCGGCCCGTTCGCGTAGCTCGCCGCGAAGCTGTATGTGCGGCCGCTGCCCGTCGCGCCGGCCACGCCGCCGAAGCCGTACAGCGCTTCGAACTGGAAGCCCGACAGCACCGGGCTCGTGTACTTCACCGAGTTGCTCACGCGCAGGCTGTTGTCGTAGTTGTCGAGGTCGCCCGGCGTCGCGAACACGCCGCCGAAGTAATTGTCCTCGGTAAGCCCTTGCACGAGATCGACGACCGGATCGTATTGGCGGCCGAGCGTGACGGTGCCCCACGTGTTGCTCGCGAGGCCGACGATCGCCTTGCGGCCGAACTCGCGATTGCCGTTCTGCTGGCCGGTGCCGAGATTGAAGCCGTTTTCGAGCTGGAACAGCGCCGCGAGGCCGCCGCCCAGATCCTCGGTCCCCTTCAGGCCCCAGCGGCTGCCGGACAGGTTGCCGCTGCTGAATTTCACGAGCGACGACTGGTTGCGGCCGTCGGTTCCCTGCGCGTTGTGCACGTATGCGATGCCCGCATCGACGATCCCGTACAGCGTGACGCTGCTTTGCGCGTGCGCGCCGGCGCAGAGCAGGAGGCCGGCCGGCACGGCGAGCGCGGCGAGGTGCTTCGTTTGCTTCATGTGGTGGTTGTCCTCGTAGTCGACTTGTTGTTGGAATCGCTGAACGATACGGACAGGACGACGAACCGAAAACCAATTAATTCTGCGATGGTTATGATGGGCGCCGGATCACCGAACTCGGCACGCGCCCGCGACAATGTCGCCGGCGCCGCGCCCGCCCGATTCGCCGCGCGCGACACCGACACCATATATCGGGCACCGGAGCGTGCGCGCGCATGAACGCACCAGCCGAATTCACGACGCAACCGACGCGCATTGCAGATTTCGAATAGGCCAGTTGACGGCCGCGACGCGGTCATTCAAGTCGAAATCGGGTTCGCGCGCGCCTTACTCGGCCGCATGACGGCGAAGGCCTTATTGCCCCAACGGCCCGCGCCGATCTTGATTACGCGGCCCCAGCCGCGCAATGCGAGCATCCCCGATCCACTTCGAACTCGATTCGCGGCGACCGAAGTCGATTAATGCCCACCCGACACATCAATCATAAATCCACGCGCGGAAGCTGCATTAGCCGCCGACAGGTCGCAAAAGACAGCCGTCTCACATATCTCGGACAAGGATCACCATTCAGCTTCCACGAATCCCACATTACCCTTTTAAATCAACCACTTCAAATACGATCAAAATTTTAGTTTCTAATTAACATCGGCTCTAATTCCGCTTTCAACACGTTATTGTCACAGATCAATTACAAGATCCTTAAAAATTCATTAGACAGTTACGAGAATCCTATGGTTAAATTCACTCGACTCGCCGGGCCATCGTCTCTCATCGATTGAATTCATCCTGTTTGCAGGATTCAGTCGAATAACCGATATAACGATAAATTCCGGCAAAAGTGCCTCCGACATTCCTTCGAAAATAACAATAAATTCCAAGCTGTCAAATGTTGTGCGGGAAAGCAGCCTGCGGCAAGCGGATTATCAATGTCTGCTCATTTGATCTTGACTTCGACGGATATTTAGCAATGCTAATCGAGACGCAAACCCTAGCGGAAACATCCGGCTCCACACACGGAGGCATTCGAGGAAAGTTGCAACAGCAAGGTTGGGCCAGATTCGACGCCGCCGATCTCGACCACGTCGAAGCAAAATCACACTGCCTCGCACAGCTCAGCCGTTACGCCGATCAGTTGCCTGTCGATCGCCACGGGGGGGCCGGCCGGCACCGCAGCTATGCGGAAGGCGTTCTCGCGCCGAACGACGGCCACGTCGCATGGAAGCCGGGCTTCGTCGGACTCGACGGCGCGATCGAAATCGAATATCGCCAGGAAATCGGTTTTCAGCCCGAATACGGCGGCGTGCACCGCCGTTTCCTGCGAACGAGCGACAGCATTCTCGCACTGCCGCTGATCCGCAAGCTCATCCGCTTCGATCTCGCGCTCACGCCGCTGAGCGAACTCGACGAGCCGCTCCTGTGCGGTCTGCACGTGCTCCGGATGCGCGCGTTGCCGGGCGTCATGTCGAGAATCACGCCGGACTGCCTGCACCAGGACGGCCAGCCGTTCACGGCCGTCCATCTGATCGACCGCACCAGCGCGGTCGGCGGCGTCAATTACATCGCGCCGCCGCAGTATGCGGGCCGCCAGGTGGACGACGTCCCCGACGAACAGGTTCGCGCATTCTCGCTTCACGTGCCGCTCGAGAGCTACATCATCGACGACGCAGCCGTCAGCCATCACGTGACGTCGATCTCGTGCGCGCCCGGCGCGCCGTGCGGCATGCGCACCGTCATCCTCATCGATTTCACGCCGCTCGATGCAGTCGTCCGCTCACCGTCGGACGCCGCTCGCCCAATCGTGCCAACATCCAATCCGGAGCCCGTCCGTGACTAATCGCTCTACTCGATTGAAATCGCTCGAAGAAGTCGAGCGCGACACCGCCGCTGCCGGACACGGGGTGCTCACGCTCGCCCCAACGGCGGCGCAGCGTCGTCTGTGGTTCATCACGAGCGGCGACGTTCGCTCGGCCACTTACAACATCGCAGCGGCATTTCGAATCCGCGGTCACCTCGACGAAAGCGCGCTCGGCAGCGCATTCGTCTTCGTCGCGAACCGGCATCCGATTCTCGCGTCGCGTTTGCGCACCGTGGACGGCGAGCTCGTCATCGACGTACGCCCCGCCGGCTCGCTGCTGCAGGTCGCGGACCTGAGCGAGCTCGCGGCCGACGCACAATCGGCCGCCGTGCAACAGCACGAGCGCGAGCTGGCCGCGCATCTGTTCGATCTCGAGAACGAAGCGCCGCTGCGCGCGACGCTGCTGCGCATCGGCGGCGATCGCCACGTGCTGCTCGTCAATATTCATCACATGGCGATCGACGCATGGTCGCTGGATCTCTTTTATCGCGAACTCGGCGACGCCTATCGCGCGCTGCGCGACGGCCGCGAGCCGGCGCTCGCCGCCGTGCGGTACGCGACGGTCGACGACGCCATGGATCAGCTCGCCGACGCGGCGCTCAAAGACGAATCGCGCCAATACTGGCAGCGTCGTCTCGAAGGCATTCCGAACCTGCACAAGCTGCCGACCGACCGGGCCCGCCCGCCGCAGCAGCGCGGCGCGGGGGCCGTCGTCGAGCACGCGTTCTCGCCGTCGATCGCCGCCGGCATCGCGCGCCTCTGTCGCACGGCCGGCGTGACGCCGTACACGATCGGCGTCGCGGCGTTCGCCGCGCTGCTCCATCGGTATTCGAACGAGAGCGATATCGTCATCGGCAGCCCGTTCGCGAACCGCGCGACCGAGGATGAGCAGCGGCAAATCGGCTTTTTCATCAACTTGGCGCCGCTGCGCTTCGACTTCAGCGGCGCACCGAGCTTTCTCGAGCTGCTCGCGCAAGCGACGACCACGGTGCTCGATGCATTCGAGCACATCGGCCTGTCGTTCGACGAAATCGTCGACGCCGTGCAGCCGCCGCGCTCGCTGAGCCACGCCCCTGTCTTTCAGGTCATGTTCGATTACCTGAAGGGCTCGTCGCACGCGCTGTCGCTCGCCGGCGCGCAAGTCGAGGGGGCGCTGATCCACAACGGCACGGCGAAATACGATTTGACGTTGTCGCTCGAGGAAATCGACGACGCGTTGATCGGCTACCTCGAATACGACACGGACCTCTACGACGAAGCGACGATCGCGCGCCTCGCCGGCCATCTCGATCAATTGCTGCAATCCGTGCTCGACGCGCCGAACGAGCCCGTGACGAAAGGCTCGCTGCTGAGCGATGCCGAGCTTGCCGACATTTTGCGGCTCGCCAAACCCGGCGAACCGCTCGTGTCGGACGGATTCTCGCCGATTCCGCAGCGCATTCGCGCTGCGGCGCGACGCACGCCAGATGCGGAGGCCGTCGTTCATCGCGAGACGCGGCTCACGTACGCGCAACTCGATCGGCTGTCGGATCGCGTCGCGGCGCAGCTGCGCGCGCGAGGCGTGACGGCGGGCAGCCGCGTCGCGTCGTTCGTCTCATACTCGCACGAGGTCCCGATCGCATTCGTCGCGATCCTGAAAGCCGGTGGCGTCTATCTGCCGATCGGACCGGACGATCCGCGCTTTCGCGACAAGATCGACGACGCGAAGCCGTTCGCGATCGTCACGACGGCGCACGATCTCGCGCGGCTCGACGGCGACCTTCGCGCGCTCGCGCTCGTGCTCGACGAAGCAGCCGGCGACCCGGCCCGCGACACATCGAGCGCGCCGCCATTCGAAATCCCGGCATTGCAGGAGGATGATCCCGCCTATGTGATCTATACGTCGGGCTCCACCGGCAAGCCGAAGGGCGTCGAGGTGTCGCACGGCAACCTGAATCTGTCGTATCACGCGTGGCGTCAGGCCTATCGCTTCGATCAGCCCGGCCATCCGATCGCGCTGCAGCTCGCGGGGCCGACGTTCGACCTCGGTATCGGCGACCTCAGCCGGACGCTCGGCTCGGGCGGCAAACTCGTGATGTGCCCGCGCGACTGGATGCTCGACGCATCCAGGGTGCATGCGCTGATCGAGCACGAGCGCGTCACGTTCGGTGATTTTCCGCCCGTCATGCTGCGTGAGCTGATCCGCTACTGTCACGATCACGATGCGCGACTCGACGGCCTCGCGACCCTCGTGTGCGGCGCCGACGTCTGGTTCGGCCACGAACTGCAGGCGGCGCAAGCGCTGTGCGCGCCGCACGCGCGCGTGCTCGGCTCGTACGGCGTAACCGAAGCGACGATCGACAGCTCCGTGTTCGATCCGGCCGAGCACGATCTCGCGCCCGGCAGCGTCGTTCCGATCGGCCGGCCGCTGTCGAGTTGCGAGCTCTACGTCGCCGACGCCAGGCTGCAGCTCACGCCGATCGGCGTGCCGGGCGAACTGCTGATCGCGGGCCCCGCCGTGTCGCAACGCTATCTGAACAACCCCGAGCTCACGCGCGAGAAGTTCATCTCCGGCGCGTTCGATGCGCGCGGCCGCCTCGCGCAGGCCCCCGGCCAGACGCGCTTTTACCGCACGGGCGACATGTGCCGCATGCTGGCGGACGGCACGATCGAATTCCTCGGACGGCGCGATCATCAGGTCAAGATTCGCGGGTTCCGCGTCGAACTGGGCGAAATCGAAAGCACGCTCGCCGCGCATCCGGACGTGCGCCAATGCGCGCTCACCACGAAAAACGAGCAGTTCGACGACGCCGTGCTCGTCGCATACGTCGTCAGCGACGCGCCGACTGCCGCGCTCTATCACTTCCTGCGCGAACGCCTGCCCGCGCACATGTTGCCGACAGTGATCGAACAACTGCCGGAGCTGCCGCTGACGGCAAGCGGCAAGATCGATCGAAAGCGTTTGCAGGCGCTCGAGCTGTCGCCGCTCGGCGGCAGCCGGGCGGAGCCGCGCACCGAGACCGAGCGCCGCGTGCTCGAGCTCTGGCGCGCCGTGCTGCCCGCGCCCGTCACGGGCGTCGACGAAAACTTCTTCTTCTGCGGCGGCCACTCGCTGATCGCCGCGCGCCTGATCTCGCGCGTCAACGACGCATTCGATGTGCGTCTGCGGGTCGCGACGTTGTTCAAGCACCCGACCGTCGCCGAAATGGCCGAGCACGTCGACGACGCGCGACGCGCGTGCCCGCGGGCGAGCCACGCGCCGGAAGCGCCGCTCGCGAGCGCCGCGGACGCGCCGGCCCCCGGATCGGCCGCGCAGCGATCCGGCGATCCCCGCCGACTCTCGCTCGCGCAGAACAGCCTGTGGCTCGCGGCGAAGCGGCGGCCTCGGGATTTCACGTACAACATCCCGATGGTCTGGCGCCTCGACGGCGCGCCGGATCGCGACGCGCTCGCGCGTGCGCTCGACGATATCGCACGCCGCCATCCCGCGCTTCGCACGACGTTTTCCGCGAAGCTCGTGCCGCTCGACGACGAATCGGGCAACGCGTCGCTCGAACCGGCGCAGATCGTCGCCGACGCGGCGCACGCGCCGTTGCGCATCGTCGACGTCGCCGACGACGAGACACTGTCCCGCCTGCTACACGACGAAGAAACCGCGCCGTTCGACCTGACGACGGGCCCGCTCGTGCGCGCCGTTCTGTTCGCTCGCGGCGAACGCTGTCACCTGCTATGCGTGACCGTCCACCACATCGTGTTCGACGGCCCGTCGCTCAGCATCTTCTGGCGCGACCTGCAGGCTGCCTACAACGCCCGCGCGCGCGGCGAAGCCTTCGATCCGCCGCCGCCCGACGCGACGTACGCGGATTTCGTCGCGCGACAGCGCGCACTCGCGAACGCGCCCGCGCTCGAACGGACGCTGTCGCACTGGCGTGAATGCCTGCGTGAACTGCCGCCGACGCTGCGCATTCCCGCCGACGACGCCGCGCGTGCGCAACCCGGATCGTCGAGCTTCGAGATTCCCGCGCCGCTCGCGGCGCGAATCGAGCAAACATCGCGGCAACTCAACTGCACGCCGCTGATGTTCTATCTGAGCCTGTTCGCGCAGGCGCTGCGTGACGAAACGGGCGACGACGACCTCGCGATCGGCATCCCGATTTCATTGCGCCCGACCGAGGCGTTCGACTCCGTCATCGGTTTCTTCACGAACACGCTGCCGCTGCGCGTGCGCTTCGGCGAAGCCGGCACGTTCCGGAGCCTGCTGGAGCAGGTCAAGCAAACCTGCCTCGACGTGTTCGAGCACCGGGACGTTGCGTTCGAGCAATTGGTCCAGGCGCTCAATCCGGCGCGTCATCCGACGCGCAGCCCGATTTTCCAGGCGGGATTCTCGTACGACCTCGACGAAGTCGGCTCGCTCGATCTCGATGGCGTGCGCGCGACGCCTCATCCGCTCGAGACTTACGTCGCGAAGCTCGACCTGGAGTTCGCCGTCACGCGGCAAGGCGACGCCGTGTTCGGGCACCTGATGTCGCGGCCCGGCTCGTTCGGCGGCGCATCGCTCACGCGGATGCGCGATCGCATGCTCGCGCTCGCGGCACGCGCGGCGGCCGACGTCGACTGGCGCACCGATGCGGCGCCGAACGGCCATGCGGCGGCCGCGATCGCCGACGCGGACGGCGAAAGCGACGCCGGGCATGCCGACCTCTACGCGCTGTTCGCCGCGCGCGTCGCCGACGGCGGCGAGCGCGTCGCCGTCGAAGCGGACGATCTCTCACTGACGTATCGCGAACTCGATGCGCTGTCAGCGGCGATCGCCACGGCGCTGCGCAACGTCGGCGTTCGCGGCGGCGACCGCGTCGGCATCTGCGTGGGCCGCCATCCGTACGCCATCGCGGCGATGCTCGCGATCGCGCGCATCGGCGCCGCATTCGTGCCGTTCGATCCGGATCAAAAGCCGCAGTGGAACCAATACATCGCGCACGACGCGGCGCTGCGCGCGATCGTGAGCCGCAACGCGCTCACCGCCAAGGTGTCGCACCTGAATCTGCCGCTCGTCGATGCCGATCTCGTCGACGCCGACGCATCCGCCGGCGCGCCCGCGCCCGACGCCGCAATCGCGCCCGGCGACACCGCTTACGTCATTTACACGTCCGGTTCGACGGGCATGCCGAAGGGCGTCGCGGTCCCGCATCGAAGCGTGTGCCACAACGTGCTCGCGATGCGCGACGCATTGGGCATCACGCACGGCTCGCGCATCGCGCAGTACCTTTCGCCGATCTTCGATGCGGTGCTCGCCGAGATATTCCCCCCGCTCGCGTCGGGGGCGGCGATCGTCTTCGGCGACCGCCAGAGGCTGCTGCCCGGCAGCGATCTCGTCGAATGGCTCGCGCAACGGCGCATCACGCATCTGGTTATCGTGCCGTCCACGCTCGCGCTCGTGCCGCACGCGCCGCTGCCCGCGCTGGAGGCGATCGTCGTCGGAGGCGAAGCGTGTCCGCGCGAAGTCGCGCAGCGCTGGGCGGCCGGGCGACGCCTCTTCAACGGCTATGGCCCGACGGAATGCGCGATCGCCGTCTCGATGGCCGAATACTGGGCCGAAGGCGAACGCCTCGTGCTGCGCCCGCTCGGCGGCGCGCGCTTTTACGTGCTGGACGACGCGCTCGAGCAAACGCGGGACGGCGCCGCGGGCGAATTGTTCGTCGGCGGCGTCTGCGTGTCGCACGGCTATCTGGGCAAGCCCGCCCGCACGGCGTCGGCGTTCGTCGCCGATCCGTTTGCCGCACGCCCGGGCGCGCGGATGTATCGCACCGGCGATGTCGTCAGACAGCTCGACGACGGCAGCGTCCAGTTCATCGGCCGCGCGGACCGCCAGGTGAAGATCCGCGGCTTCCGGATCGAGCTCGACGCAGTCCGCGCCGCGTTGATGGAAGCGCCGGGCGTGCGCGCGGCCGAAGCGCTCGTCCATCCCGATGCGCGCGGCCAGTCGGAGCTTGTCGGCTACGTCGTCGGCACGAGCGACCGCGATGCGATCGCCGACGCGCTGCGCGGCAAGATACCCGACGTGATGATTCCAACCGCATTCGTGTTCCTCGACCGCCTGCCGACCGGACGCACCGGCAAGGTCGACCTGCAGGCGCTGAAGGCGATCAAGCCGACGGCGGACGGCGCGGCGCGCGCGATCGCGCGCACGCCGCCCGACAAGCCGGCCTCGCCGCGCGCAACGCCCGCGGCCACGATCGCCAAGGTTTCGGCCATCTGGCGCGAACTGCTCGGACGCGCCGACATCGGCGACGACGAGAATTTTTTCGAGGCGGGAGGCCATTCGCTGCGCGCGGTCGCGCTGCATCAGCGCCTCGGCGAAGAATTCGGCAGTTGGGTCACGCTTACCGACGTGTTCGAATATCCGACCATTCACGCACTGTCCGCGCAAATCGACGTGTTGCGACGCCGGCACGAACCGGCCGCGAGCGAAGCGCCGCCGCCGGCGGAAACGGCGGCGGCCGCCGTCGACGAGCACGCGATCGCCGTCATCGGCCTTGTCGGGCGCTTCCCGCAGGCGCCGGATCTGCAAACGTTCTGGACGCGCCTGCTGTCGGGCTACGACGCCGGCGCTGATCTGTCTGACGACGAGTTGCGCGCCCGCGGCGTGCCCCCCGAGGTCATCGCGCATCCGAACTTCGTGCGGCGCGCGAAAGTGCTCGACGGCGTCGCGGATTTCGACGCCGAGTTCTTCGGCTACTCCCCGCGCGAGGCTCAGGTGATGGACCCGCAGCAACGAATCTTTCTCGAGCTCGCATGGGAACTGCTCGAGGAGGCGGGCTACGGCGACCGCGACGCGCAGCGGCCCGTCGGCGTGTTCGGCAGCGTCGCGTTCAGTTATTACCTCGTCGAGAACGTGATTCCGAACATCCGCACGCACCGCCTCGACGCGGGTCAGTGGATGCTCGGCAACGACAAGGATTTCGTCGCGACCCGCACCGCGTACAAGCTCGATTTGCGCGGCCCCGCCGTCAGCGTCGCGACGGCCTGCTCGTCGTCGCTGACGGCCGTTCACATGGCTTGCGCGAGCGTGCGCGCCGGCGAGTGCGCACTCGCGATCGCGGGGGCGGTCGGACTCGATCCGGAGCAGGCCGGCTACGTCTATTCGGAAGGCGGCATCATGTCGCCGGACGGCCGCTGCAGGCCGTTCGACGCCGCCGCCAACGGCACGGCGGGCGGCAGCGGCGCGGGCCTCGTGCTGCTCAAGAAGCTATCCGCCGCGATTCGCGACGGCGACACGATCCATGCGGTCATCAAGGGCTCGGCGATCAACAACGACGGCGGCAGCAAGGTCAGCTACACGGCGCCGAGCGTTAGCGGCCAGGCGGCCGTGATCGGCGACGCGCTGCGCGCCGCGGGCGTCGCCGCCGACACGATCGACTACGTCGAAGCGCACGGCACCGGCACGCCGCTCGGCGATCCGGTCGAAGTGCGGGCGCTGACGCAAGCGTTCGCGGCGGCTTCGAGCGAGGAAGCGAACGCCGCCGCGCCGTCCGCCCGCAAGTGCGGGATCGGCTCGGTGAAGGGCAATATCGGGCATCTCGACGCCGCAGCCGGCATCGCGGGCCTCATCAAGACGATCCTCGCGCTGCGCCACGAGACGATTCCGCCGAGCATTCATTGCAACGAGCCGAACCCGGAAATCCGCTTCGACGAAACGCCGTTCGAGGTCGTCCGCGCCGCGCGTGCGTGGGCGCGCGGCCCGAGGCCTCGGCGCGCGGGCGTGAGCTCGTTCGGCGTCGGCGGCACCAACGCGCACGTGATCGTCGAAGAAGCGCCGATCGCGCCGATCGAACGGCAGGACGCGGACGACGGCGCACAGTTGCTCCCGGTGTCGGCAAAATCGCCCGAGGCGGTCGGCGAGGCCGCGCGACGCTTGTCGGCGCGCCTGTCGAACGGCGTCGAAGGCGCGACGCTCGGCAACGTCGCCCACACGCTTCAGGCCGGACGCACCGCGTTCGCGCATCGCGCCTTCGTCGTCGGCGACGACATGGGCGCGGTCGCCGCGCAGCTTGCGCGCGCCGCGGACCTGCCGATCGTCGGCGCGCGCAAGTCGGCGCCCGTCGTCTTCATGTTTCCCGGCCAGGGCAGCCAGCATGCGGGCATGGGACAGGCGCTGTATCGCCGGTATCGCGTATTCCGCGATGTCGTCGACCACTGCGCGGACATCCTCATGCCGCATCTTCACGTCGACATCCGCGCGCTGATCCACGGCGACAGCGACGGCGGCGGCACGGCCGGCGCGGACCGGCTGCGCGAGACGCGCTACGCGCAGCCCGCGCTGTTCACGGTCGAATACGCGCTCGCGCGCCTGCTCGAGGATTGGGGCATCGCCCCCGACGCGCTGATCGGCCACAGCCTGGGCGAACTGGTCGCCGCGTGCGTGTCGCGCCGGCTCGCGCTCGACGATGCGCTCGCGCTCGTCGCCGCCCGCGCATCGGCGATGCAACGGCAGCCGGCCGGCGCGATGCTCGCCGTCACCGCGTCGCCGGAGCATCTCGACGCGCTGTACGCGACCGGCTGCGAGCTCGCCGCCGTCAACGGCGACGACCAGTTCGTGCTGTCCGGCGCGCCCGGCGACATCGCAAAGCTCGAAGACGCGTGCGTGCTCGCCGGCCTGCCGTGCCAGCGCCTCGCAACCTCGCATGCGTTCCATAGCTCGCTGATGGAAAACGCGGTGGGCGAGATCAACCGCGTCGGCGCATCGCTGCGGACCGCCGACGGCACCGTGCCGATGATCTCGAATCGCAGCGGCCGGTGGTTCGACGAAAGCGACCGACGGGACCCCGGCTACTGGGGTGACCACGTGCGCCGCACGGTTCGGTTCTCCGAAGGGTTGTCGACCGTGCTCGCCGCATTCGATCGCCCGCTGCTGCTCGAAGTGGGTCCCGGCCGCGCGCTCGCATCGCTTGCGGCCGGCGTCGACGGCCTCGAGCGTTCGCGCGTCGCGACGACGATGCGACATGCGCGCGAGCCGCGCACGGACGACGTGGCGTTGCTGACGGGCGTCGGCTCGCTGTGGGCGCACGGCGCGCACGTCGAATGGGAACGCCTGCGCGACGGCGCCGCCGCGCGCCGCGTCGCACTGCCCACTTATCCGTTCACCCGCAAACGCCACTGGCTGAGTCGCCCGGCAGCCGACGCCGCACCGGCTCCCACACCGCCGTCCTCGCCGGACGACGGCACGCTGCGCTTCGAGCGCAAGGAAATCGACGCGCAGCGCATCGACGTCTGCTTCACGTTGAGCGAGCGCCACTGGTTCGTCGACGAACATCGCATCTTCGGCGGCCACGGCGTGCTGCCGGGCACCGGCTGCCTCGAGCTCGTGCGGCGCGCGTTCGTCATCTCGCACGGCGCGTCGCAGCCCGTGCTGCGCGACGTTTATTTCCCGTCACCGCTCGTGTTCGACGCCGGCGTGCAGCGCAGCCTGCGCGCCGTGTTCAAGCAGCGCGACGGCGCGCTGGATTTCGTGCTCGAGAGCCGCCCCGACGACGCATCCGGCGCCTGGACGCCGCACGCGAGCGGCAACGTCTCGGCGACGCGCCTCGCCGACGCGCCAACGCTTTCCGACGGCTCGATCGACGCGCTGTGCGCCCGCCTGTCGCTGCAGCCGCTCGCCGATGCGCCCGCGCAGTTCCGGCGCGCGTTCGCGGAGTACGGCCCGCGCTGGCACTGCATCGACGCGGTGTGGCTCGGCGAGCGCCAAGGCCTCGCCCGCCTGCGCCTGCCCCACACGTTCGAGCGCGACCTGCCCGCGTTCGCGCTGCATCCGGCGCTGCTCGATCTCGGCGTTGCGTTCCTGCATGCGTGCCTGCGCCCCGCCGACGCATCGCTGCCGTTCCGGTACGAGACGCTGACGGTTCATGCGCCGCTGACGGCCGAGTGCTACAGCCTCGCGATCGAACGCGCGCCGCGGACATTCGACGTCACGCTGTTCTCGTGGAACGCGCAAGCGCGGCGCGCGACGACGCTCGTCGAAGTCCGCGGATTCGGCCTGCGGGAAACCAACCGGGCCGGCGGCGCGACGCCGGCCGACTGGTGCCGCACGCCCGCCTGGGCGCGGGCGCCGCTGCCCGCGCACCAACGCGATACGGGCGCCTGGCTGACGTTCGCCGATGCGCCGGACGAACCGCTTGCCGCGCACGCGCCGCCGCGCAGCGTGCTGGTCGTCAAGGGCGACGCGTTCCGGCAGCTCGACGACGCGCGTTTCGCGTTGCGTGCCGGCTCCGGCGACGACTACGCCCGGTTGCTCGACGCGCTCGCCCGCGCCGGACGGCTGCCGTCGCAGATCGTCTACGCGTGGCGCGCTGACGAATCGCGCCCGGCGCTCGACGCAACGCTCGACGGCTTCACGCATCTCGTCACGCTGATTCAGACGCTCGCGCGACGAGCGGTCGCGCCGCGCGTGACGCTCGTCACGCGACGATGGCGCCGCGCCGACGCGCCCGCCGCCTGCGCGACGGCAGCGACGGCGGCGTCGCTCAAGGCGGTGCAGTGGGAGTTTCCCGACATCGTCTGCCGGCATCTCGACGTCGACGACGACGAGCCGTCGACGCAACAGGCGCTGCACACGGAACTGTCGATCGTGCCGGAGATTTCCGAGAGCGGCATCGGCTACTTCGACAAAGCGGCGACCGTCTGCCTCGCGGCCGGCTCACGCGAAACGCTCCGGTTCGTCGATGCGCCGGCGCCCGATACGGCGCAAGGCGCGCCGCTGCGCGACGGCGGCGTCTATCTGATCACGGGGGGGCTGGGCGGCATCGGCGGCGAGCTTGCCCGGCACATCGCGGAAACGGCGCCGGGCGCGAAACTCGCGCTGATCGGCCGCCAGCGCGAAGGGTTGACCGACAAGCAAGCGGCCAGGCTACGCGCGCTGGAAGCCGCGGGCGCCGACGTGCTCGTGCTGCGCGCCGACGTCGCCGACGCGCGGCAGATGCGTACGGCGATCGCCGAACTGCATGCGCGCTTCGGTCAGGTGAACGGCATCGTCCACTCGGCAGGCGTCGAGGCGAGCGGCCTCATCGAGACGGGCGCGCCCGACGCGTGGCGGCGCGTGCTCGCCGCGAAAGTCGCCGGCACGCACAACCTCATCGATCTCGTCGCAGCCGATCGCCTCGACTTCGTCGTGCTCTGCTCGTCGCTCGCGTCACTCGTCGGCGGCCTCGGTCAGGCCGATTACGCGGCCGCGAACGGCTACCTCGACGCGATCGCGCGCCACTGGAGCCGAGCGCGCATCCCGGTCGTTTCGCTGAACTGGGATGCGTGGACGGAAACCGGCATGGCCGTCGACTACACCGAGCGCACCGCGCATCGCGGTGCCGACTCGGTGCGCGGCCTCACCAATCGCGAGGGCCGCGCGATCTTCGACCTCGCGATCCGCATGCCCGGCTCGGGCATCGCGCAACTCGCAGTCAGCAAGTTCGGCTTCGATCGCCAGCCATCGAACGCGCAGCGCAAAACGGCCGCCGCGCCGCCTTCGAGTGACGTGGAGCGCACGCTCGTCGGCCTTTGGCGCGACCTGCTCGGCGTCGACGACGTCGGCATCGACGACGATTTCTTCGATCTCGGCGGCCATTCGCTGCTGGCGACGCAGCTGATTTCGCAAGTGCGCGATCTGTATGGCCGCTGCCTGACGCTCGGCGAGTTTCTCGACGCGCCGACGATCTCGCGAATCCTGCGCTCGATCGACGCGACGGGCAACGCGACAAGCGACTCGCCGCAATCGAACGACGCGGCGATCCGCTATTGCATCGTGCCGATGGTCGACGCGGGCCGCCGGGCGCCGTTCTTCTGCATTCCCGGCATGGGCGGCAACATCACGCAACTGCTGCCGCTCGCGAAGACGCTGCGCGCGGACCGGCCCGTCGTCGGGCTTCAATATCTCGGGCTCGACGGCATGGCCGAGCCTCACACGTCGATCGAACAGATCGCCGCGCATTACATCGCCTGCATGCGGTCGGTGCAGCCGCAAGGCCCGTATCACTTCGGCGGTCATTCGCTCGGCGGCAAGATCGCCTATGAAATCGCCCGGCAGCTGATCGACGCCGGCGAACGCATCGGGCTCGTCGTGCTGTTCGATTCCGCCGCGCCGCCCTATGCGCCCATGGTGTATCAAGACGATGCAGAGATGGCTCGCCTCATCCTCGGCATCTTCGCGTATTACGCGGACAAGCCCGAGCTCGTCGACGGCATCGACGCCGCGCTCGCGCCGCTTTCGCGCGCCGCGCTGCTCGAGTTCATCGGCGAACGGCTCGCGGCATCCGGCGTCGTGCACTCGCAAGCGGACAGCAATTCGATCCGCGGGCTGTTCAACGTCTATCGAGCGGCCGCCGACCTGTCGCCGAAGTACGATCCGCCGCGCGTGCAGCGGCCGATTCCGATGCTGCTGGTGAAGGCGGCGGGCCCGACGCCGGAAGGCTTCAATCTGCCGGAGATCCGCGACACCGCCGCGTGGGGTTGGGAACGGTTCACGAGCCTGCCGGTCGAGTGCCGCGAAGTGCCGGGCAATCACTACTCGTGCCTGATGCCCGACTACGTCGAGCACGTGTCCGCCTGCGTGCGCGCGGCGCTCGCTTCGGCCGACGCGGCCTCTGCCGCGAATCCCGCCGTCGCATGAGCGCGCCTCCGACGCAAAGGCGTGCCCCCCGCCCGCCTAGGCAGGTCGCCGTGGTGCTGCTGACGCTCGCGGTGGATGCGATCGGCATGGGCGTCGCGGTGCCTGTGCTGCCGCAGCTGCTGCGGGCGATCGGGTACGGCGCCGCGAACGTGCCACTGCTGATCGGCGTGCTGATGACGTGCGCCGCGCTCATGCAGTTCGTGTTCGGGCCGCTGCTCGGCACGCTGAGCGACGCAAAGGGAAGGCGGCTGGTGCTGCTGGCAGCCCTGTTCGGCAACGCGACGGCATTCCTGCTGCTCGCCGCCGCGCGCGACTTCGCGTGGTTACTCGCCGGCCATTTGCTCGTCGGCGCCACCGCGGCCAGCACGGGCGTCGCGACCGCCTATCTCGCCGACGTCACACCGCCCCACCTGCGCGCCGCGCGGTTCGGCTTCGCGAGCGGCGTGGTCGCCCTCGGTCTCGTGGCCGGCCCCGCGTTCGGCGGCCTGCTCGGCACGCTCGGGCCGCGCGCGCCGTTCTACGCGGCCGGCGCGCTTGCGCTCTGCAACGGCGCGTGCGCGCTGTTCGCGCTGCCCGAGAGCCTGCCCGCGACGCGGCGCAGCCCATTTGCGCGGCGGCGCGCGAATCCGTTCGGCAGCCTCGCGCTGCTGCGGCAGGACAGTGACTTTCGCCGGCTGTCGTTCGCCGTGTGCTGCGGCATGATGGCCTACGGCATCTTCCTCACTTGCTTCGTCATCTCGAACGAGCAGCGGATCGGATGGGGACCGAGAGAGAACGGCCTGGCGCTCGCGATGCTGGGTCTCGGCATCGCGCTCACGCAAAGCTTCGTGCTGCCGCGCCTCGTGTCGCGGCTCGGCGAGCGCGGGACGGCGGCCGCCGGCTATGCGCTGTTCGTGCCGGCCTATCTCTGCTACAGCATCGCCGCGTCGCCTGCCGTCGTGATCGTCGCGATCGCGCTGCACGCTCTCGCGCTCGTCAGCGATCCCGCCGTGCGCACGATGATCTCGCTGCGCGCCGGCAGTGACCGGCAAGGCGAATATCAGGGCGCGCTCGTCTGCCTGATGGGATTGGCCGCATCCTGCGCGCCGCTCGCCGGCGCGAACCTGTTTCACTTCTTTGCGGGGCCATCGTCCCCGCTTCGCCTTCCCGGTGCACCCTTCCTGGTTGCCGCGGCGCTGTACGTGCTGTCGCTCGCCGCCATCCTGCGCGGCGGCTCCGGCGTGCACGCGCGCGCTCCGGCACCGTCGCTCCCACCCTACGCTAGAGAGGATAGCCATGACTAATCTGCTCGACGATCCCGACGGCACGTTCGTCGTGCTGTCAAACGCCGAAGGACAACACTCGCTCTGGCCGGCGTCGATCGCGCCGCCCGCCGGCTGGAGCGTCGTGTTCGGACAAGCCGCACGTCAGCCCTGCGTCGACTACCTCGATGCGCACTGGACCGACCTGACCCCGCGCCGCCCGCACGCCGCCTGACGTCGCGCACGCGCACGCCGACGCTTCACCGCGGAACGCGGACGCCGCGCGCCGCCGTCGCGGCGGCGATCGCCCGATCACGCGCCGCCCAACGAGGACACGCCGACATGACGAACGAGTTCGCCCCCCCATCCCACCCGCTGCTGCCTGCGCAGCAGGAAATCTGGTTCGCGGAGCAGCTCGCGCCGGGAACCAGCGCGTACAACACCGCCGCCTATCTCGACATCGACGGTCCGATCGACGCCGGACGCTTCGACGCGACCGTCCGCCGCCTCGTCGCCGAAACCGAGTGTCTTCGCGTCGCGTTCGCGGAGCGCGGCTCGATACCGGTGCAGATCGCGCGCGCACGCGACGACCGGGACGTCGTCCATCTCGATTTCGGTTTCGCGGACGATCCGCACGAAGCCGCCGAGGCATGGATGGCCGCCGATCGCGTTCGCCCGACGGATCTCACCCGCGATCCGCCGTTTCGCTTCGCGCTGCTGCGCGTCGCGCCCGACCGGTTCTACTGGTATCTGTTCTTTCATCACATCGTGATCGACGGGTTCGGCATCTCGCTGCTGATCCGGCGCGGCGCCGAGATCTACACGGCGCTCGCCGCCGGCGAGACGCCGGCGCCGACGCCGTTCGGCACGCTCGCCGACCTGCTTCGGATCGACGCGGCATATCGCGCGTCGCCGTCGTTCACGCTCGACCGCGAGTACTGGAGCGCGCGGCTCGCCGGCCGGCCGTCGCCCGCGAGCCTCGCGAGCGACGCGAATCCCGGCGAGTTCTCGCCGCTCGGCCGGTTTCGCCGCGAATGGGAGCGCCTGTCGGCCGACACGAGCCGCGCGCTGCGCGCGCTCGCGCAGGCCGAAGGCACGGGCGTCCCGCAATTGATGATCGCGCTGGCGGCCGCCTATCTGCATCGCGCGCTCGGCCAGGACGAAATCGTGGTCGGCATGTCCGCCACCGCGCGCACCGGGCCCGACCTGCGCAAAACGCCGGGCATGTGCGCGAACGTGCTGCCGCTCCGTTTCGCGTTCGACGCGGCGACGTCCCTGCGGGCCGTCGCGCGCCAGGCCGCGCGAGAGGTTCGGCAGGCGCTGCGCCATGCGCGCTACCGCAGCGTCGAGCTGTTCCGCGACGCGCAGCAAAAGGGCGAGAGCACCCGGCTCTTCGCGCACGTCGTCAACGTGATGACATTCGACTTGGACGCCCATTTCGCCGGCCATCGCGCGCGCTTTCGCCACTTGTCGGCCGGCCCGGTCGACGATTTTTCGTGGACCGTCTACGCCCACGGCGGCGACGAGGAGCTGTGCATCGCGTTCGACGCGAACGCCGCGCAGTACGGCGACGACGAGCTCGGCCGCCACCGGGAACGCTTCGTGCGGCTCATCGAGGCGGCAGTGGCCGAGCCCGCGCGGCCAGTCGCGACGATCGCGCTGACGAGCGCCGCGGAGCGGCACCGCATCCTGCACGACTGGAATGCGGTCGTCACGGCGCCGACGGGTACCGTGCCGGCCGCGTTCGAGCAGCAGGCGGCCGCCACGCCGAACGCGATCGCGCTCACCTTCGGCACGCAGCACCTGTCCTACGCGACGCTCAACGCACGCGCGAATCGCATCGCGCACCGGCTGATCGCGCTCGGCGTCGGTCCCGGCGCGATCGCCGCCGTGTGCGTGGCCCGCTCGGCCGAGCTCATCGTGGCGCTGCTCGCGATCCTGAAGGCGGGCGCCGCCTATCTGCCGCTCGATCCTGACTATCCGCCGGAGCGGCTCGCGTTCATGCTCGCCGACGCCAGGCCCGCTGCGACGCTGACCACCGCGGCGCTTGCGGCGCGCGTCGGCGGCGGCGGCGACGTGCTGTACGTCGACAGCCCCGCCGAAAACGACGCATCGCCCGCCGCCGCACACGATCCGGCCGACGGCGACCGGCTCCGGCCGTTGCTTGCGTCGGACCCGGCGTACGTCATCTATACGTCCGGGTCGACCGGCAAGCCGAAAGGCGTCGTCGTGCCGCACGCCAACGTGATCCGTCTGTTGACGAGCACCGATCGATGGTTCGGCTTCGGCGCCGACGACGTCTGGACGCTGTTCCATTCGTGCGCATTCGATTTCTCGGTATGGGAATGCTGGGGGGCGCTGCTACGCGGCGGCCGGCTCGTGATCGTGCCGTTTCCGGTCAGCCGCTCGCCCGTCGAATTTCTGAGCCTCCTCGCGCGCGAGCGCGTGACCGTGCTGAATCAGACGCCGTCGGCGTTCCAGCAGCTGATGCAGGCGGATCGCGACGATCCGGCGCTCGGCCGGTCGTTGCGGCTGCGCTACGTGATCTTCGGCGGCGAGGCGCTCGACATGCGCAAGCTCGACGACTGGTACGCGCGCCACGCCGAAAACGCGCCGCAACTGATCAACATGTACGGCATCACGGAGACGACCGTGCACGTCAGCTATCTCGAGCTGACGCGGCGCATGGCCGCCGAGCCCGCTCACAGCCTGATCGGCAGCAAGATTCCCGACCTGCGCCTCTACGTCCTCGACGGCGCGCTCAATCCCGTGCCGCCCGGTGTCACGGGCGAAATCTACGTCGCCGGCGCGGGACTCGCGCTCGGTTATCTCCGACGACCAGGCCTGACGGCGCAGCGCTTCGTCGCGGACCCGTTCGGCGCGCCGGGCGCGCGCATGTACCGCTCCGGCGACCTCGCGCGCTGGCGCGCCGACGGCACGCTCGACTTCATCGGCCGGCAGGATGATCAGATCAAGATCCGCGGGTTTCGCGTCGAGCTGGGAGAAATCGCCCACGCGCTGATGCGGCACGAAAGCATCGCGCAAGCGGAAGCCGTCGTTCGCGAGGACCGGCCCGGCGAGAAGCGCCTCGTCGCCTACGTCGTCGCGGCGGCGGGCTTTTCCGCGCAGCCGCAGGCGCTGCGCGAGGATCTCTCGCGGCATCTGCCCGAGCACATGGTGCCCTCCGCGATCGTCGCGCTCGATGCGCTGCCGTTGACGCCGAACGGCAAGCTTGATCGTCGCGCGTTGCCCGCACCTGTTTTCTCGAGCCACGGCACGCGCACGCCCGCCGGCGAGCAGGAACGCGCGCTTTGCGTGCTGCTCGCGGACATTCTCGGCGTCGACACCATCGGCCCGGACGACAATTTCTTCGAGATGGGCGGCGATTCGCTGGCCGCGATGCGCGTCATCAATCGCGTGCGGGCGACATTCGGCGTCAAGCTGTCGATCCGCGATCTGTTCGCCGCGCCGAGCGTCGCACGGATCGCGCCGATCCTCGACGCGAAACGATCACCGCCCGCGCGCGCCGAGGCGCACGTCGTGCAGAACGCATGAGCCGGCACGGCATCGGGCCGTCCGATTTTTCAACGAAGCCGGTGACCGCCGATCAACGAACGTCGACCGCAGCCTGCTCGCTCGGTTGTGCGCGCGGCGCATCGAGTCCGCTGCGATTCGTCCTGCGCGTGACGTTCTTTCAGATCGCGGAATCGGCAGTCATCCAAGGTAGCGCCGGGCTTGCCCGGGGCACGCGGCGCGCCGTTCAGACGAGGAGCAAACGTGGTGAGGAAAAGCAAATACACCGACGAGCAGATCGCCGATGCGCTGAGGCGCGCGCAGCAGGGCGCACCGATAGCGGACGTGTGCCGCGATATGGGGATCAGCGAAGCGACTTTCTACAACTGGCGCGCCAAATTCGGCGGCCTGACGCCGACGAAGGTGAATCACGTCAAGCAACTGGAGAAAGAAAACGCGAAGCTCAAGCGGCTCGTCGCAAACCTCTCGCTCGACAAGGCGATGTTGCAGGATGTCCTGTCAAAAAAAGCCTGAAGCCTTCCCGGCTGCGCGAACTCGCCGTCGACCTGATGCATCGCTTCGACGCGAGCCAACGCCAGGTGTGCGCGGCGCTCAAACTTTCGCGTTCGGTCTTCAGCTATCGGCCGATCGCACCCGACTCGAGCAAGCCTGCGGCGCGCGTCGGCGAAATCGCGCAGGCAGGCAGACGCCACGGCTACCGCCCTCTGCATCTGCCGAGCCGGGAAGGCTGGCGAGACGCTCACGCGCGCATTCCGCGCGCGCATGGCGAGCAGGGCTCGCCGCAGGCAGGCAAGCGGCCGCGTTCCGAAGAAACCGACTAGCCGGGCAACCCGAACAACCAGTGAACAGGTTCGTCCGAGCGTCGGTGGCCCGGGCGCGGCTTCGCGCCGGCCGGGCGTGCGCTCTCTTCATGCGCGCGTGAAGCGGCGCGACGCCGGGTTCTTGCCGTGCCAAGAACCCGCGTGCTCCGCCGTCTCGGCGGCCGCCCGCCGATCGATCGGCCGCGTTGCGCAAATGCGCGTCGCGTTTGTCCCTCGATCGGGCGGTGGCCGGCAAATTCGTTCGACGACGCCTCGCGCCGCCGCACATCCGCCGAACGGTCCGCATGGCATGCGCATCACCGGCACCGAGGCGGGTCGCGGCCGGCCGTCGCCATGCGGCCGGCCGACATCGCCCGCGCGCCGAGGCGGCGCGTCGCGCACGCCAGGCAGTCGCGGGCGGCGAGCCGCCCGTCGCGCATCACGCATCGACCGCCGGCACGTTCGAGCGCTCGACGAACCGCGGCTCGCGCCGCCACTGCGTCGCCTGCTCGAACGCGTAGCCGAGCGCGAGCAGCCGCGCCTCGCTCCACGGCGCGCCGACGAACGACACGCCGACCGGCAAGCCGCGCACCAGCCCCGCGGGCACGGTCAGATGCGGAAAGCCCGCGACGGCCGCAGGCGTCGAGAAGCCGTCGGTGCCGCTGTCGCCGTTGATCAGGTCGATCAGCCATGCGGTGCCCTCGGTCGGCGCGACGAGCGCATCGAGCCGCGCGTCGCGCAGCACGCGCGCGAGCCCCTCGTCGCGGGCGCGGCGGCCGCAGCGAGCGAGCGCGTCGCGATAGGCCGCCGCGTCGAGCCCGCCCGCTTCCTGCGCGCGCAACAGCAGCTCCTGCCCGAAGTACGGCATCTCCTTCGCGCGCTGCGCCGCGTTGAACGCGATCACGTCGGCGAGCGTGCGCACGCGCGCATGCGGCGCGAACGCGTGCAGCCACAGCGGCAAGCCGTGCTTGAACTCGTGCAACAGCACGGTCTTCTCGTCGTCCTCGTAGTCGGGCTTCGGCAGGTCGACGGGATCGATCACCACCGCGCCGAGCCGCTGCATCCGAGCGATCGCGCGCTCGATCTGCGCGTCCACCTCGTCATGCCCGGTGAAGAACGCGCGCGCGATGCCGATCCGCGCGCCGCGCAGCGCGTTCGCGTCGAGCGCGGCGACGTAGTCGGCGGGAGGCGGCGCGCCCGCCGTCGCGGGATCGTTCGCATCGCCGCCCGCGAGCGCGCCGAGTAGCCGCGCCGCGTCGCGGACCGTGCGCGCGATCGGCCCCGCCGTATCCTGCGTGTGCGACAGCGGCACGATCCCGTCGCGGCTCACGCGCCCGACGGTCGGCTTCAGCCCGACGCAGCCGTTGATCGCGGCGGGCGACACGATCGAGCCGTCGGTCTCGGTGCCGACCGCCATCTCGACGAGCCCCGCCGCGACCGCCGCCGCCGAGCCCGAGCTCGATCCGCTCGCCGTCCGGTCGAGCGCGTACGGATTGCGCGACAGCCCGCCGCGCCCGCTCCACCCGCTCGTCGAGCGCGTCGAGCGGAAGTTCGCCCACTCGCTCAGGTTGGTCTTCGCGACGATCACCGCGCCCGCGCGCCGCAGCCGCGCGACGAGATGCGCATCGCGCGCCGCGCGCACGCCGTCGAGCGCGAGCGAGCCGGCCGTCGTCGCCATCCGGTCGCCCGTCGCGATGTTGTCCTTCAGCGCGACGCTCACGCCGTGCATCGGGCCGCGCACGGCGCGCGCCGCCCGCTCGGCGTCGAGCGCGTGCGCGATCGCCTCGGCGTCCGGATTCAGTTCGATGATCGCGTTCAGCCGCGGGCCGCCGCGATCGATGCGCGCGACGCGCTCGAGCGTCTCGCGCACCGCCTGCGCCGCGCTGCGCTCTTCGCGCGGCGACACAAGCGCCGATTGGCCGCCGCGCTCGCCGCCAGCGGTCGTCGCCGATGCCGGCGCGCTCGCGAGCACCACATGCGCCGAACTCAGCGCGCCGAGCGAGTGAAGGAAATGGCGTCGTTTCATTCGAGTACGTCCTGAGTACGTCCTGTTGTCGTGATGCGGCCGGGGCTGGGCCGGGGCCGGGGCTGACGGCGCGGGTGTCGCGCGTCGCCGGGCGCACGCGCCGGTGGAGTGTAGGCGAAAGGCAATCGATGCGCACGCAACGTTCGCGCGCCGGGCGAAGCGATCTCGCCGCTTCGCGCCGTTCATAGTGAACTTCCGCGACGAATCGCGATCCCTTTATCGCGTGTCGTCGCGTGTCGTCGCGTGTCGTCGCGTGTCGTCGCGTGTCGTCGCGTGTCGTCGCGTGTCGTCGCGTGTCGTCGCGTGTCGTCGCGTGTC
>NZ_JPWT01000096.1:0-38474 GCF_000773065.1 Burkholderia sp. ABCPW 111
GGCGGCCACGGCAACGGTGGCAGCAATGCCGGTGGTAACGGCAACGGCGGCAGCAACGGCAACGGCGGCACCGGCGGCACCGGCAACGGTGGCGGTCATGGCAACGGTGGCAGCAACGGCAATGGCAACGGCAGTGGTGGCGCCGGCAATGGTGGTGCCAACGGCGTTGGCAACGGCAATGGCAGCAGCAACGGCGGCCATGGCAACGGCGGCAGCAGTGCCGGCGGCAGCGGCAACGGCGGCAGCAGCGGCGGCCATGGCAATGGCGGCGGCGGCAACGGCGGCCACGGGAACGGCCACTGACCTGCGGCGGCGCTCAGGTCAAAGCGCCGCGAGCGCGCGTGCCGTGCAGCGGACGAAGGTGCGCGCCGAGCCGCGCGCCATTCGTCATCGCACGATACGGTATCGAGCGCGGCGCGGTTCTCGCGCGCGCTCGATCACTGCCGCCGTCGTGGCCGCGAACGCGCCAGGCTGGACGGGCACCATATGAGCGCGCGGCGCACCCACGCAATCTCGTCCAGCAACGAACGCTTCGGCAGGCGCGGCGCGCGTGGTCGATCGGACGATACGGCATCGATAACATCCGACGCACCACGAGCCGCGGCGACAGGTCGATTTCCGATCCGCGCGCGCGCAATGTTGTAGAGAATCTGTTGGGTCGCGCCTGCCGCACCCCATGCGTCGTCGACGAGTTCTCGATGTCTGCCGCGTCGAAACAGCTCATGCCCCGGCGGCGAACATGGCGCTGTGCGGCCCATGAGACGAAAACCCGTCCAACAACGGACGAGCTTTCCGTTACCCGCCCGCGGGCGGGCGATCCGATCGGTCAGGCGCGCCGCGCGGCCCACGCACTGCGCGAGCCGCCGCCCGCCCGCATCGATCGCGTCTGCGCGACGTGCGCTGCGCGGCTACAGCATTTCGAGCGGCCGCTTGCCGCGCGGCGGCTTGAAGTGCGCGTCGAGCCGCGCGAGCTCCTCTTCGTCGAGCGCGAGGTCGAGCGCCGCGCGATTGTCGCGCACATGCTCGACGCTGCCTGCCTTCGGAATCGCCAGAACGTTCGGTTGCCTAAGCACCCACGCGAGCGCGACGCGCATCGGCGATACGCCACGCCCGCGCGCGATGTCGTCGAGCGCGGTGCGCTTCGGAAGGCGCATGTGATCGATCGGGCTGTACGCCATCGCCGGCATCTCGCGGCGCGCGAGCCACGGCAGCAGATCGAACTCGGGGCCTCGGCGCGCGAGGTTGTAGAGGATCTGATTCGTCGCGCAGACGCCGCCGCCCGCCTCGGCGGCGAGCGCTTCCATGTCGTCGACGTCGAAATTGCTGACGCCCCAGTGGCGGATCTTGCCCGCGTCGCGCAACGCCTCGAAGCCCGCGATCGTCTCGGCGAGCGGAATCGCGCCGCGCCAGTGCAGCAGATACAGATCGACGCGATCCGTGCGCAGGCGCTTCAGGCTCGCGTCGCACGCGGCGACAACGCCCGCGCGGCTCGCGTGATGCGGCAGGACCTTGCTCACGATGAACAGCGCATCGCGCGCGCCGGCGAGTGCTTCGCCGACGAGCGTCTCGGTCGCGCCGTCGCCGTACATTTCCGCGGTGTCGATGAGCGTCATCCCGAGCTCGACGCCTTCGCGCAGCGCGGCGATTTCGGCCGCGCGCGTCGCGGGCCGCTCGCCCATTTCCCAGGTGCCCTGCCCGAGCTTCGGTATGCGTTCTCCTCCGGGCAACGCGACGGTGTCGAGCATGCTGGCCATATCGTTCCTCGTCACAGGTTCGGATGCGGTGCGCGTCGCGCGCGGCCCGCGAGTGATTCGTCAGTGTAGCGACTCGCGCGGCCTCGGACGGCGTTCGGCGCAAAAACCGGGTATAACCGCGGCACGCGATGTCTTAGAATGGCCGCACTGTTTTCTACGTCCACTCCATGAAGCCATCGACGGAAGACCGCTGGTCCGACCTGCGCCCCGACCCCGACAACGACACGCCGCTCTACCTGCAACTCGCCCGCAAGCTGGGCGACGCGATTCACGACAACCGCTGGGCCGCGGGCGAAGCGCTGCCGTCGGAGCGATTGCTCGCGGAGTCGCTCGGCGTGTCGCGGATCACCGCGCGCAAGGCGATCGCGCTCCTCGTCGAGCAAGGGCTGATCCGGCGCACGCAAGGCGCGGGCAACTTCATCCAGCCGCGCTACGAAGATCCGCTGTCGCGGCTGTCGAGCTTCAGCGAGATGCTCAAGCGCCGCGGCTTCACGCCGAGCTCGACGTGGCTTTCGCGCGAGATCCAGCCCGCGAACCGCGACGAGGTGATCCAGCTCGGGCTGTCGCCCGCCGCGTCGGTCACGCGCCTGAAGCGCCTGCGGCTCGCGGACGGCATCGTGATGGCGGTCGAGAACTCGACGTTTCCCGCAACGATCGTCCCCGACCCGCAGGCGATCGGCGATTCGCTGTACAGCTATCTCGAACAGCGCGGCACGCCGATCGTGCGCGCGCTGCAGCACTTTCGCGCGGTCAACGCGACCGACGAGATCGCGCGGCAGATGGGCATCGCGCCGCACGACGCGCTCCTTCTCATCACGCGGATCGGCTTCACGCACGATCAGCGCGCAATCGAGCTCACCGACACTTACTGTCGAAACGATTATTACGATTTCGTCGTCGAGCTGCGCAAGTAGGCCGCGCGCCGCAAGCACGCGTCACGGCAGCCAGCGCGGCGCGTCGCTGCCGGGCGGCACGGGCCCGCGCGAAAAGCGCGGCGGCGTCGCCGACAGCGTCTCCGCGTGCCGCACCCCGCGCACCGCGCCGAACGGCGACGCGAGCGCGTCGTCGAGGCAGTCCTGAACGTCGTCGAGCGTCGTGTCGCGCATGCGCTCGCCGCCCTCGACGATGCCGAACGATTGCAGCCATCGCCCCGTCTGCGCGAGCGACACGCGCACATGCCAGCTGCCGCCCTCGCGCGCGCGACGCGCGAGCGCCGTCATCGCGCCGAACGCGGCGAGATAGCCGGTCGCGTGATCGAGCGCCTGACACGGCAATGGCCTCGGCACGCGCCCGCCCGCCGCTTGCCGCTCGACCCACGCGATGCCGCTCGCCGACTGCACGAGACTGTCGAAGCCGCGACGCGACGCCCACGGGCCGCCGTAGCCGTATGCGCACACCGATACGCAGACGATGCCCGGATGCCGCCTCGCGAGATCGCGCGCGCCGAAGCCGCGCGCATCGAGCGCGCCGGGCCGGTACGACTGCACGAACACGTCCGCTTGCGACGCGAGCGCATCGAGCGTCGCGCAGCCCGCCGCGTCGCGCAGATCCACGAACGCCGCGCGCTTGCCGCGACCGTTGTCGATCGCGAACGCGGGAATGTTCGGCAGATGCGGGCCGGTGACAACGAGCGTCTGCGCGCCGTGCGCGGCGAGCGTGCGCCCCGCGACCGGCCCCGCGATGATTCGCGTCAGATCGAGCGCGCGCACGCCGGAAAGCGGCTGCCCGGCCGCGCCCGCGCCGATCGGCCGCGGCGGCGCGTCGCCCGTGCGTTCGATCTCGAAGAGCGGCTCACACGCGAGCGCCCGCGCCTGCTCGTGCGCGCGCCATTCTTCGGGAGACCGTATCAGCGCCGCGCACCACCCTGCGTCGGCGAGCGCGGCATCGAGCGCGTCGCCGTCCCAACCGCGAATCGCGGCCGCGACCTGCGCGCGTTCGCCGCCGCAGCCGAGCACGTCGAGCACGCCTTGCAGGTGATGCGGGAAATTCGCGTGCAGTTGAATCCAGCGCGCGTCGCGCGTCTCGTAGAAACCGGTGACGGGATGCCTCGGCTCGGGCGGCGCGCGGCCGTCGACGCGCAGATACCGTTCGCTGCGAAACGCCGCGAGCGCATGCCGCACCGACACGCGAACCCGCTGTGCGCGCCCCGTTCGCAAGCGATCGCATTCGGCGGCGGCAAGCCCCGCCGCCGCGATCGACGCCGCCGCGAGCGCGCCGATTCGATGCGCCGACGGCAGGCACGGATCGTCGCCGTCGAGATCCACGCGTTCGAGCGCGGCCGGATCGCCGTCCGCGAGATGCCACAGATGCGTCAATGCGCGCCGGGGATTCATCGCAGCGGCCTCGTCGTGGTGTGCATGCAAACGAGTCTAGAATTGCGTGCACGCGCATTCAATCCCGAATGCGCGCATCCATGCGCGGCGCGCGGCCGCCACGCGAGCGTCGGCGCGCACCGCGCCCGAACGTGCGCTCTTCGACACGAAGAACTGCCGACATGCCCCGCTTGAGCGCGATCGAAGCCGCGCGACTGCTCGGCGTCAGCGTGACGACCCTCTACGCATATATGTGAGCCGCGGCCTGCTGCGCTCGCGCGCCGACGGCGCGAGCAAGCGCCGCTATTACGGCGCGAACGAGGTTCGCCTGCTCGCGCGCCGCCGCGCGGACGCTAAGCGCGCGGGCAACGTCGCCGAGCGCACGCTCGACTGGGGCGTGCCCGTTCTCGAATCGCGGATCACGCAGATCGCGGACGGCGCGCTCAACTATCGCGGCCGCGATGCGATCGCGCTCGCGACGACGGCGACGCTCGAGGAGGCCGCCGCGCTGCTGTGGGACTGCCCGCTCGCGCGCGTGCAGGCGGCGCCCTTCGCCGCGCCGTCGTTCGACGCGGCGCGCTGGCACGGCGCGATCGATCCATGGCGCGATCGCCCGCCGCTCGCGCGCGCGCTCGCGCTGCTGCCCTTCGCCGCGCCCGCGGCCGTCTTCGTGCAAGGCCACGGGCGCGGCGATCTCGCGCACCGCCCCCGTTACTGCACGCATCGCCGGCTTTCCCTACAATGTCGGCTGCCCGCCCCGAACGCGCCCGCCGCGCCTCGCTTTCATGTTCCAAGCCCCGCCCGCCGTCTCCCCGAGCGAAAAATCGCTGACCGTGATGCTGTGGCTCGTCGCCACCGGCTTCTTCATGCAGACCCTCGACGCGACGATCGTCAACACCGCGCTGCCGTCGATGGCGGCGAGCCTCGGCGAATCGCCGCTGCGGATGCAGTCGGTCGTGATCGCGTACTCGCTGACGATGGCCGTGATGATCCCGGTATCCGGCTGGCTTGCCGATACGCTCGGCACGCGCCGCGTGTTCTTCAGCGCGATCCTGATCTTCACGCTCGGCTCGCTCCTGTGCGCGAACGCGCGCACGCTGCCGCTCCTCGTCGCGTTCCGCGTGATCCAGGGCATCGGCGGCGCGATGCTGCTGCCCGTCGGACGGCTCGCCGTGCTGCGCACGTTTCCCGCCGAGCGCTATTTGCCCGCACTGTCGTTCGTCGCGATTCCGGGCCTGATCGGCCCGCTGATCGGGCCGACGCTCGGCGGCTGGCTCGTGAAGATCGCATCGTGGCACTGGATCTTCCTCATCAACGTGCCGGTCGGCATCGCGGGCTGCATCGCGACGTTCTACTCGATGCCCGACGCGCGCAATCCGGCCGCGGGCCGCTTCGACCTGAAAGGCTATCTGCTGCTGACGATCGGGATGATCGCGATCTCGATGTCGCTCGACGGCCTCGCCGACCTCGGCATGCAGCACGCGATGGTGCTCGTGCTGCTGATCCTGAGCCTCGCGTGCTTCGTCGCGTATGGCCTCTACGCGGTGCGCGCGCCGCAGCCGATCTTCTCGCTCGAGCTCTTCAAGATCCACACGTTCAGCGTCGGCCTGCTCGGCAACCTGTTCGCGCGCATCGGCAGCGGCGCGATGCCGTATCTGATTCCGCTGCTGCTGCAGGTGAGCCTCGGCTACGGCGCGTTCGAAGCGGGCCTGATGATGCTGCCCGTCGCGGCCGCGGGGATGTTCTCGAAGCGGATCATCACGGTGCTCATCACGCGGCACGGCTATCGCAAAGTGCTGCTCGCGAACACGATCATGGTCGGGCTGATGATGGCGAGCTTCGCGCTGATGAGCGACGCGATGCCGGCCTGGCTCAAGATCGCGCAGCTCGCCCTGTTCGGCGGCTTCAACTCGATGCAGTTCACCGCGATGAACACGCTCACGCTGAAGGATCTCGGCACGGGCGGCGCGAGCAGCGGCAACAGCCTGTTCTCGCTCGTGCAGATGCTGTCGATGAGTCTCGGCGTGACGGTCGCGGGCGCGCTCCTCGCGACATTCACCGGCATGATGCGAAGCGTCACGCCGACGCACTCGCTGCCCGCGTTTCACGCAACGTTCATCTGCGTCGGCATCATCACCGCCGCGTCCGCGTGGATCTTCGCGCAACTGTCCCCCGACGTGCGCGGCGCCGCTCGGCGCAAGACCGACCCGTCCGAGCGCGCGTGACGCGAACGCGGCCGCCGCCGCGACCGACGAACGTGCAACCGGCATGGCGGAGGCGGCGCACGGCGCACGAGCGGCGGGGAGCGCGGCGCGCGGGCGTTTGCGCGCGCGACGGCCGCGAAAGGTGCGCGGCCGCTTCGGCGCGCCGCGAACGCGTTCGCGTCCGAGCGTCCGAACCTCTGAGCGAACAAGCCGTTACGCATCCGAGCGTCCGATTGTCGCAGCGCAACCCGCCGCGACGCGCGTCGCCGCCCGTCCACCGGCCCATCGCGACGCCGCCGCGAATCGCCCCAGGGGCCGCGCGCCCGGCTTTCGCGCCATCGCGAAGCGCCGCGCACCACACGGGTGCACGCCCCCCGCTCGGCGCGCGATGCTGCGGCACGCCGGAGCGCCTTTTTGCGCACAGTTCTTGCTCGCCTATTCTGTAGGTAAACTGACGGTTCTCAAGCAGCCGAATCATGAGCATGATCGACATCGATCCCCCCAGCTTCCAGTCGCCGCGCCCGATCGCGGGCGACGACGGCAACCGGCGCACCGTGCTGTACGGCGACTACACCGTATTCAGCGTGTTCCAGCCGGTGTTCTCGGTGTCGCATCGCCGCGCGATCGGCTACCACGCGTCGCTGCGCGCGCACGACGCGCACGGCGACCAGGTGCCGTCGCACGAGGTGTTCACGCAGGCCGCGCGCCGCGGCGATCTGCTCGAACTCGGCCGCCTCGCCGAATCGCTGCATCTCGGCAATTTCCACACGTTCGACAGCCACGACGAATGGCTCTTCCTGAGCCTGCATCCGGCCGCGCTGATGGACACCGTCTACGGCGACGCGCTCCTCGCGAACCTGAAGGCGCTCGGCCTGCCTGCGCAGCGCGTCGTGCTCGAAGTGCCCGAGCAGGCGGGCGGCGAGACGCCGCGCTTCGCGGCGATCGTCGACGGGCTGCGCAAGGCGGGCTTTCTGATCGCGCTCGGCGGCTTCGGCGCGAAGCATTCGAACATCGACCGCGTCTGGCACCTGCATCCGGACATCGTCACGCTCGATCGCGGCATCCTCGCGCAGGCGAGCGAGCATTCGCACCTCGAGCGCGTGCTGCCCGGCCTCGTGTCGCTGCTGCACGAATCGGGGCAGCTCGTGCTGATGGGCGGGATCACGACCGAGCGCGAGGCGCTCATCGCGCTCGAATGCGACGTCGATTTCGTGCAAGGGCAGTACTTCGCCGGGCCGAGCGTCGAGCCGGTGCAGCCGCAGGTCGCGGCGTCGATCATGGATACGCTGTCGGCCGCGCTGCGGCTGCGCGTCGCCGAGCGTTCGCGCGCGCAGGACGCGCGCCTCGCGCCGTACGTCGCCGCGCTGCTGCAGGCGAGCGCGCTGTTGCGCGAAGGCCGCGACCTGACCGAAGCGTCGAAGGAACTGCTCGAACTGCCGGAGGCCGCGCGCTGCTTCCTGCTCGACGCGTCGGGCCGGCAGATCGGCGACAACGTGCTGCCGCACGTGCACGCGTCGCAACGCGCAAAGCGCTTCAGCCCGCTGCTGCATTCGGAAGGCGCGAGCTGGGAACGGCGGCCGTACTTCATCGAGGCGATGCGCGTGCCGGGGCGCGTGCACTTCACGCCGCCCTATCTGTCGATCAACGAAGCGCACCTGTGCGTGACGGCGTCGATCGCGACGCCCGCCGCGCAAGGCATGCAGGTGCTGTGCGTCGACGTCAACTGGGAAGCGGCCGCGCACCGCGACTAGACCGGGACGGGCGCTCGCCCGCCGCCGCTTCGCTCCTGGCCGCGCGTCGCTGCGCCGTTCGCGCGCACGACGCGACGTTCAGCCGGCCGCGCGAGCGCGCTTTCTGACGACGAGCCGGCGCACGCACTTGCCGGACGACTCGCTCACCTTTTCCTGTTCGAACAGCACGTCGCATGCGTCGCCGAGCGCCGCGTGCACGCGCGCGGGCTCGACGACCGCGTAGAGGCGACCGCGCCCGTCGCGCTGCGCGCCGTCCGACGCCACGCGCCAGCTCAGATACAGCGTGCCGCCCGGCGCGAGCAGCTCGACGAGCCGCGCGAGCGCGGCGTCGACGTCCTGGCTCGGCAGATGCATGATCACCGTCTCGCATAGCACGTTGCGGAACGCGCCGGACGGCACGCCCGCGAGCGCGGGCAGCAGCGCCTGCTCGAAGCGCAGCGCCGGGTGGCCGCGCCGCGCTTCGGCGACGAGCGACGCGCTGCCGTCGTAGCCGCATGCATCGAAGCCGCGGCTCGCGAGCCACGCGACGTCGCGGCCCGCGCCGCAGCCGATGTCGACGGTCGACCCGGGTTCGAAGTAGCGCTCGAGGAGCGCGTACATGTCGTCGGGCGCGGGTTGTTCGGCCCATTCGCGTGCGTAGTCGGCCGCGTGGCGGTCGTACGCGTCGAGCGTCGTGCGGTCCATCGTCGTCTCCTCGGCGGGCGGCTGCGCATCGGCTCGCGGGGCGCGGGCGCGCGCTCGCGTCATGGTAATCGCCGCGGGCGCTTCGCGCATGCGGACGTCGCGCAGGCGAGAGGCGCGGCGACGATGGCGTCGATGCGGCGACTACGAGATTCGGCACGCGGGCGCGGCTCGCCGCGCGTTGCGGCGGTTGGTGTCGATTGCGTTGGTGCGGATGTGGACTTCGACTTCGAAAGTGGCGTTGGCGTTGATGTTGGTGGCGTCGGCCGCCCCGGCCGATGCACTCGGTCGCGTACATGAACGGCAAGAGATCCGCCCGGGACGGCCGTGATGCGATAGCCGCCGACGAGCCAGAAGCCGTCGACCATTGAGCACCGGCTGTTGCCTCCACTCTGTCGGCTGCCGGCTGCCGGCTGTCGCCTGTCGCCTGTCGCCTGTCGCCTGTCGCCTGTCGCCTGTCGCCTGTCGCCTGTCGCCTGTCGCCTGTCGCCTGTCGCCTGTCGCCTGTCGGCCAGCATGATAAATCGACTGCGCCGGCGATCAACATCCAATCTTCGACGATGCCCTATCGGCCGTCGCCGAACCGGCGATCGAACGAATCACGGGCGGCCGGTCATCGCCGCATCGAACCGCGCGGCGCGACGCAATCGAAGCGCCGCGTTCCGACAACCGCGCGGCACCACGCGCGAGCGTCCTCGCACCGCCCCGTCCTGCGCCGCAGCCGCAGCCGCAGCCGTGCTACCCCGCCCGCGCCGCCGCGCGCAAGTCGGCATAGAGCGCATCACCGCCCCACGCCGGCCGCGCCTGCGCCCGCTCAGCCTCGTGCACGAGCGCGCATAGGCGCGCGTTGACGGGCGCCGCGCGCCCGAGCCGCTGCGCAAGATGCACGATCTCGCCGTTGATCCAGTCGACCTCGGTCGCCCGCCCCGCGGCCAGGTCGTCCGACATCGACGAGCGCGCGAGCGGATCGATCTCGAGCATCTGCCGGCCAAGCCGCGCGAACCACGCGTCCGGTACGCTCAGGAATCGCGGCACCCACGCGGCGGGCAGCGGCGTGAGCCGCGCCGGGCGGATTCCCGCCGCCGACAGCAGCCGCAGCGCCTCCGTCTGCGCGAGCGCGAGGCAGCGCCGATAGCCGCGCGCGGCAAGCTCTTCCTTCAGCGGCCGGTTCGCGAGCGCGTTGATCGCGTTGTTGAGATTGAGCAGCAGCTTCGCCCACTGGACGGCGCGCATGTCCGCGCGCGGCACGAGCGGCAGCCCCGCGCGCTCGAACGCGCCGGCGAAACGTTGCAGCGCGGGCGCGGCCTCGACTTGCAGCTCGCCCGCCGAACCTTGATGAAAACCGCCCGCGCCGCGCGCGATCACGTTGAACGGCACCATGCCGGCGAGCACGGTCGCGCCCGGCAGCGCGGCGCGCAGCGCGTCCGCGTTGCGCACGCCGTTCTGGAAGCTGACGACGATCGCGCCAGGCCGCACGACGCGCGCGAGCGCGGCGGCGACGGCAGGGGTCGCCGCCGATTTCACCGTCACGAGCACGAGCTCGGCGGCCGCGGCAACGTTGGTGTTGGCGCTGGCGCTGGCGTTGGTGCTGGTGCTGGTGTTGGTGTTGGTGTTGGTGTTGGTGTTGGTGTTGGCGTTGGCGTTGGCGTTGGCGTTGGCGTTGGCGTTGGCGTTGGCGTTGGCGTTGGCGTTGGCGTTGGTGCTGGAGTTGGCGCTGGTGCTAAGGTCTGCGTTGGCGTTCGCATCCGCGTCGGCATCGACGGTCGAGAACGCGATCGCGGAAGGCGGCACGCGCGCGTCACGGCCGCGATAATCGGACAGCGCAAGACCGTGCGCGCGCAATTCGGCACCGATCCGCTCGCGGCCGATCAGCGCGACGTCCGCGCCGCCCGCGAGCAGCCGACCGCCGATGTAGCAGCCGACCGCGCCCGCGCCGTAGATGCAGATCGTCGCCATCGACGCGAATCAGACGCGCGCATTGCGCGCGCCGGCGCGCACTGTCCCGACGCGCCGCTCGATCTCGTCGCGCACTTCGCCGCGCAGCCCGACGAAAAACGCGACTTCCGCGACGACGAACAGCGGCCCGACGATGAGCCCGACCAGATCGTCGACGAACGCGGGCTTGCGCCCCTCGAAGTAATGGCCGACGAACTGGATCACCCAACCGACGAAAAAGAGCCCGAGACCCGCGCCGAGCCAGAGCGCGGTCGTCTGCGCGGCGAGCGCGCGGCCGGCCCAGAGGCTCAGCGCGAGCAGCACGGCCATCGCGGCGCCGAAGCGCAGGTCGAGCCGCAGATAGAAGATCGCCGCCGCGAGCGCGACGAGCGCCGCGGGCGTGAGCGCAAGCGCGCCCCACGCGGCGAACGCCGGCCGCGACAGCAGCACGGTCACCGCGACGACGATCATCGGAATGCCGACGAGATGCGTCGCGATGTTGCGCGCGTCGCGATGATAGGCCGCGTACTGCGCGAGTTGATCGACCAAGGTTCTCATCGTGTCTCCTCCTGACGCCTGATGTTCGATGCCGGTTGCGAGTGAGCGCTATCATGCCCGTCACGCGACGATTTCTCTGTCAGCTACCCGACACCCCCACGGCCGATGCATCCGCTCCTCGAACCCTACCGCTCCCAGCTCGACGCGCATCCGTGGTTCGGCGCGCTGCCCGCCGAGCTGCGCGATGCGCTCGCCGCGGCCGCGACGCCGCGCCGGCTCGCGGCAGGCCAGGTCCTGTTCCGCCGCGGCGACGCGCCGTGCGGGCTCTACGCGGTGCTGGGCGGCGCGCTGTCGGTGGGCGCCGTCGACGCGAGCGGCAGGGAGGCGCTTCTCACCGTCGCCGGGCCGACGACGTGGTTCGGCGAAATCGCGCTCTTCGACGAACTGCCGCGCACGCACGACGCGATCGCGCTCGAGGACGCGCTGCTCCTGCACATCCCGCAAGCTGCGCTGCAGCAATTGCTCGACGACACGCCGCGCTACTGGCGACATTTTGCGCTTCTGATGGCGCAGAAGCTGCGCATGTCGTTCCTGAACGTCGAGGCGCTCACG
Source organism: Burkholderia sp. ABCPW 111 (assembly GCF_000773065.1). NCBI lineage: Bacteria > Pseudomonadati > Pseudomonadota > Betaproteobacteria > Burkholderiales > Burkholderiaceae > Burkholderia > Burkholderia sp. ABCPW 111. The sequence continues at coordinate 11,748 of NZ_JPWT01000096.1, forward strand.
CTGCTGCCCGCCGCGCAGCGGCTCGCGGCGCGGCTGCTGATGATCGCCGAAGGCTACGGCGGGATCAGCGCGCGGCATCGGCGCATCAGGCTGTCGCAGGAGCGGCTCGGCGCGATGCTGTCGCTGTCGCGGCAAACCGCGAACCAGCTGCTCAAGGATCTCGCGGCGCGCGGCGTCGTGAAGCTGCACGTCGGCGAAATCGAGATCATCGACCTGGACGCGCTATGGGCGGCGAGCGGCGCGGCGGATCGCGCGGAAGGCGGCGCGCGCGGCGTGGGCGACGCGGGGAACGCCGGCGATGGCGCGCGCGGCGGCGCGCGGCGGCCAGGCGATGCACGGGCGTCCGGCGACGCGGACGTCACGGATAACGCGGACGCCGCGAAAGACGCGAAAGACGCAAGCAACACGAACGACGCGGAAAACGCGAACGACACCGACGACGCGAGCCGCGCGCGCGCCTCGCGCGGCCAGCCGTAGCCGCAAACAGCGGCGGCAGGATCGGAATCCGCGCACCCGTGCGGCGCTCCCTGCGCGTCCGCTATCATCGCGTATCGCCCTCCGTCCGCACGCCCGACCGCCACCGTATGCACGCATCCCGCTCCGCCCCCGGCCGCGCCTGGCCCGTCTTCGTCGCGTTCCTGCGCCTCGGCCTCACGTCGTTCGGCGGTCCGATCGCCCACCTCGGCTATTTCCGCGACGAATTCGTCGTGCGGCGGCGCTGGCTCGGCGAGCGCAGCTACGCAGACCTCGTCGGCCTCTGCCAATTCCTGCCCGGCCCCGCGAGCAGCCAGGTCGGCATCGCGATCGGCCTGTCGCGCGCGGGCTACGCCGGCGCGTTCGCCGCGTGGGCCGGCTTCACGCTGCCGTCCGCGCTCGCGATGATCGCGTTCGCCTACGGCATGGCCGGCGCGACCGGCCATGCGCTCGCGCCGGGCGCGCTGCACGGGCTGAAGATCGTGTCGGCGGCCGTCGTCGCGCAGGCGGTCTGGGGCATGGCGCGCAATCTGTGCCCCGACGCGCGGCGCGTGACGATCATGACGATCGCGACGGGCGCGGCGCTCGTCGCGCCGTCGACGTGGACGCAGCTCGCCGTCATCGCGACCGCGGGCTGCGCGGGGCTGCTGCACGTCGATCCCGCGCGCGACGGCGCGCACGATCCGCTGCCGATCGCGCTGCGCCGCCGCACGGGCGCATGCTTGCTCGCGCTGTTCGGCGCGCTCCTGATCGGCCTGCCGCTCGCCGCGCGCGCGTCGGGCAGCCACGCGCTCGCGATCGTCGATGCGTTCTATCGCGCGGGTGCACTCGTGTTCGGCGGCGGGCACGTCGTGCTGCCGCTGCTGCAGGCGTCGGTCGTCGCGCCCGGCTGGGTCGGCGGCCAGACGTTTCTCGCGGGCTACGGCGCCGCGCAGGCCGTGCCCGGCCCGCTCTTCACGTTCGCCGCGTTTCTCGGCGCGTCGATGAAGGATGCGCCGTCGGGCTGGCTCGGCGGCGCGCTCGCACTCGTCGCGATCTTCGCGCCGTCGTTCCTGCTCGTGGCGGGCGCGATTCCGTTCTGGGAGCGCTGGCGCAAGAACGCGCGGATGCAGGCGGCGCTCGCGGGCGTCAACGCGGCCGTCGTCGGGCTGCTGCTCGCCGCGCTCTATCAGCCGGTGTGGACGGGCGCGATCCTCGCGCCGCGCGACTTCGTCGCCGCGCTCGTCGCGTTCGTCGCGCTCACGTTCTGGCGCGTGCCGCCTTGGATCGTGGTGATCGGCGCTTGCATCGCGGGGTGGGCCGTCTTTTCCGCGTGATCGGATTGCATCGACCACCCGATCGGCCGATTGCGGCACGCAAATCGTCGCCGGTGGTCGGATATTCAAATCGTCAAATCGTCAAATCGTCAAATCGTCAAATCGTCGAATCGGCGGATCGGCGGATCGGCATATTGAAGGAACGAAGGATCTGAGGATCGTCGAACGCGGCTCGACGACGACGACGACGGCCGCCGCTGCGGCGGCCGCGCCTGCGCGCACCTCGTTGATCGCGCGCGCATGCCCGCCATCGATCGGATGACGCAACGACATCACGGAAAGGGATGCGGAATTGCGCTGCGGGATCGGGCGCGCGATTGCGCATCGCCTTGGCGTCGCCGATGCCGCGCGCGCCGGCGCGATCGCGCCGTGCGCCCCCGCGCCGCCGTCGCCGGCAGCGCGGGCGGGCGAGCCGGACGCGCTCCGTCGAGCGCATCCGGCCGCCATTGCCGAATCCGGCGGGCATTCGATGCCGCCCGCCGGATTCACGCCCCGATCAGGGGAACGCCTTCGTCCCGAGCAGCGCCGTGACCGCAAAGCCGGAGACGTTCGTCTCCAGGTCCGGCGAGCCGGGGAAGTCGTGGATGCCGTACGTCTGCGGATCGAGCACGTTGTTGACGATCCACGGCAGCGTCGTCGACGGCGCCTGCATGCCTTGCGTCGGCGCGCCGAGCAGCAGGATCACGTTGGACAACGCATAGGCGGGATCGGTGGACGGCGAGCGGATGCTGCCGTCGGCGGCCGTCTGGTTGATCATCCACTGAATCGAACCCATGCTCTGCGTATTGGCGCCGAACACCCACGGCAGGTAGCCCTGCGGAAAGATCGTGTCGATCCCGAGATCCGCGTCGAGCGGAGCGCCCGTGTCGCGGCCGACCGAATAACGCTGCGCGTCCGTCATGTAGAACTGCGACGGCACGTTGGCCTTCAGGAACGCCGCCTTCGCCGCGTAGTTCGGATTGTCCGGGAACAACAGCCCGCCCGCGTTCATGCCGAGATAGACGTCGCCCTGATCCGCCGCGTACTCGTACGGCCAGAACTGCCACGTGGTACTGCCGACGGGCAGTTGCCACGAGCTGCCCGAGTAGCCGCTCGGGTTGATGTTCTTCGCCAGAACGAAGTCGAGCGCCGCCCGCGCGTTGGCGCCGTATTGCGTCACGAGCGCCGTGCTGCCCGTCAGTTGACGGTCGAGGTAGAGCAGATAGACGAAGAGCGCGGACGTCGCGTCCACGCCGCGCACGTCGGCGATGCCGGCGCCGGGCGACGTCGGGATCGCGTCGTACGGCGGCGTCATCGAATACGCGTAACGCCAACTGCCCGTCCACGCCGGATCGGTCATCTCCTCGCGTGCGGCGAGCCACGCGATGCCCTTCTCGAGACCGTTCAGATACTTGGCGTCATGGGTGGCGCCGTAGGCGGCCGCCAGGCCGATCAACGCGTACTCCATGTCGGAGTCCGTATTGGCGGTGGCGGTGCCGGCCTCGTCCGGAATCGCGCCGTTGACGTCCTGCTGCGCGAGGATGAAGTCCGCCATCTGCAGCGCCATCGTGCTCTGCGTGCTGCTGGTGCCGCCGCTGCCGCTGGTGCTGCCCGTACTGCCGGTGGTGCTGGTGCCGCCGGTGCTGCTGGTGGTGCCCGACTTGCCCTGGCCATGCGGCGATTTGAGCACGCTCGCGCTCGCCCCGTCGCCCGAGCCGTCCGAGCCGCCGCAAGCAGCGGTCATCAGCGCGACGGATGCGCAAAGCGTTGCACCGATCAAGGTGCGAGTGCCTCGTGAAAGTGCCATGTTGTCATCTACCTTTTCTAAGAAGAAAGAAAAGCACCGCGCCCCCCCGGACGCGACGGCACACAAGATGCCGGGCGACGATGAAATCACCGTCGCCCGGCGAAACGGGACGTGGCGAGCCAACGCCACGCCCCGAAAAAAATGCGATGGAACCGCAATCGCTCACGCAGAGCGCGCGGTGAACGGACGGATCGGCCGGCCGTCGCGATGCGTCCCCCGACGAGCGCATGCGGCCCGCTCGTCGATGCCGAAACTCACGGCCATCGGCCAATCCGCTGATGTAACGTCAACGCAATGCAAGTAGGGTGAGCCCCCGTTAAAGGCGAAAAAAAAGCCCTCCGGCGGAGGGCTTTTTCTTCGAGACGGATTCGAAATCTTGTCACTGCGTATCGCTCGATTCTTTTCCGAATTGAATTCGTCGGATGACGGGCCGCTTACGCGAAGTTCTTCGCGGCGAAGTCCCAGTTCACGATGTTCCAGAACGCCTCGACGAACTTAGGACGCGCGTTGCGGTAGTCGATGTAGTAAGCGTGCTCCCACACGTCGATCGTGAGGAGCGGCTTGTCGGCCGTCGTGAGCGGCGTCGCGGCGTTGCTCGTCGACACGATGTCGAGCGAACCGTCCGCCTTCTTCACGAGCCACGCCCAGCCCGAGCCGAACGTGCCGACCGCCGCCTTCGTGAACGCTTCCTTGAACGCGTCGAACGAGCCCCACTTCGCGTTGATCGCGTCGCCGAGCGCACCCGTCGGCGCACCGCCGCCGTTCGGCGACAGGCTGTTCCAGAAGAACGTGTGGTTCCAGATTTGCGCGGCATTGTTGAAGATGCCGCCCGACGACTTCTTCACGATCTCTTCCAGCGACAGGCTCTCGAACTCGGTGCCGGGAATCAGATTGTTCAGGTTCGTCACATAAGCCTGGTGATGCTTGCCGTAGTGAAACTGGATCGTCTCCTGCGAGATGTGCGGAGCGAGCGCGTCTTCAGCGTACGGCAACGGCGGGAGCGTATGAGCCATGATCGGTTCCTTCGAAGTTGTATGTAGGGAGGGCAATATTGGATGCCGCGGAACGCCCGATTGTAGGCGACTCCGAATAACCCCGCAAACTCGCGGGCCTTTATCCGTCACATCCGAAAAATCGACGTTGACGCGGCATCCGCGACGCGCGAAACGGCGCGCGCGAAGCACGTGCCGTTTCGCATGCCGCACGCGCGTCGCATCATCAGAATGTATCCGAAAGACGCGGTTGCACGTCGGCAAGCGACACGTCGGCCGAGCCTTCCGCGAGATGCACGGTGAGCCGGCGTTGCGGCTTGAGCGCCGACGGCGCGCGCACCGCGCGGCCCGTCTGCGCGTCGATGAGCGCCGCATAGCCGCGCTCCAGCGTGCGCTGCGGGCTCAACACCTCGAGCCGCGCCGCGCACGCGGCAACGCGCGCGGCATCGCGTTCGAGGCGCCGCTGCAGCGTCGCCTCGAGCCTTTGCGCGAGCGTCGCGAGCGCCTGCCGCGCCTGCGTGACGTCGGGCCGCGCGCGCTGCCAGCGCAGTTGCACGAGCGCGAAGCGCGCGCGCGCGTCGCGCACGGGCCGCGCGCCCGCCGCCGCGAGCCGCGCGGCGAGCTGGCCCACGTGCGTGTATTGACGCGCCAGACGCTCGGCCGGGCTGACCAATCGGCGCGCGAGCCAGTCGAGCTGCTGCGCGCGCAGATCGAGCCCGCGCCGCAGGCCGCGCGCGAGCGCGCCCTGCCTGTCGCTCAGCTCCCGCAACAACAGCGCGCGCTGCGGGCTCACGAGCTCGGCCGCGCCCGTCGGCGTCGGCGCGCGCACGTCGGCCGCGAAATCGGCGATCGTGAAATCGGTCTCGTGCCCGACGCCGCAGACGACGGGCACCCCGCTCGCCGCGATCGCGCGCGCAAGCCCCTCGTCGTTGAACGACCACAAGTCTTCGATCGAGCCGCCGCCGCGGCAGACGATCAGCACGTCGACCTCGCGCCGCGCGTTCGCCGCCTCGACCATCGCCGCGAGCTTCTCGGCCGCGCCCGCGCCCTGCACGGGCGCCGGGTAGACGATCACGGGCACGTGCGGCGCGCGGCGCGCGAGCGTCGTCAGCACGTCGCGCAGCGCGGCCGCCTGCAGCGACGTGACGATGCCGATCGCGCGCGGATGCGTCGGCAGCGCCCGCTTGCGCTCGGGTGCGAAGAGCCCTTCGGCCTCGAGCTGCGCCTTCAGCCGCAGGAACGCTTCGTAGAGCCGCCCTTGGCCCGTGCGCCGGATCGCCTCGACGCTGAGCTGCACCTCGCCGCGCGGCTCGTACATCGTGACGAGCGCGCGCACCTCGATCTTGTCGCCTTCGCGCGGCGTGAATTCCGCGTGCTGCGCGCGGCCGCGGAACATCACGCAGCGCATCTGCGCCTGTTGATCCTTGATCGAGAAGTACCAATGACCGCTCGCCGCGCGCGTGAAGTTCGACACTTCGCCCGCGACCCACAGCAGCGGAAACGTGCGTTCGAGCATCGTGCCGATCGCGCGGTTGAGCGCGGACACGGGAATGACGCCGTCGCCCGCGGGCGCGCCCCCGGGGCCGGCGAAAGTGGTTTCGGAATGCATGGACGGTCGGATGATTTCAGGCGGCCCAACGATAGACTGCCTCGGCGCGCACGGCAAGCCGCGCGTGCGGGGCCGCTCAAGTGTCCACACGGGCATCGAAACAGGGACGGCGTCGTAACAATCGCCCCGAAACCCCTGATGATTTCAAGCAAGCACTTGATTTCAATGAGTTTTTCGGCATCCCCCGCACGCATCCCGCCGATTGAAAGCCCGCCGCGCGGCCCTGCCGGACAGCCGGGCGCCAAGTTCTTCACAGAGTTATCCACAGCCCGTTCCAGCGCGCGACGGCGCGGCGCGGGCCGCACGCCGCACCCGCGCGACTTGCCGGCCGCGCGCCGGGCGCGCTAGAGTGCCGCCTTTCGCAGACCGCGCGGCCGCCGGCCGCCTTCCGGAGAAACGTGTTGACGAATCCGTCCTCTGCCGCGCCGCGCGGCGCCTCGCGCCTCGCGCCATGAGCGCGCAGCCGCGACTCCTCGCGCGCGCCGAAGCGCGCCTGACCCGCGAGTGGCAGCGCCGCGGCGCGCTCGCATGGGCGCTCGCGCCCTTCGCATGCGCATTCGGCGCGATCGCCGCGCTGCGCCGCGCCGCCTACGCGCGCGGCTGGAAGGAGCGGATCGACTGCGGCGTGCCCGTCGTCGTCGTCGGCAACGTGACGGTCGGCGGCACCGGCAAGACGCCGACCGTGATCGCGCTCGTCGACGCGTTGCGCGCCGCGGGCTTCACGCCGGGCGTCGTGTCGCGCGGCTATGGCGCGAAGATCGCCGCGCCCACCGCGGTCACGCCCGCGTCGCCGCCGCAACAGGCGGGCGACGAGCCGCTCCTGATCGCGCGCCGCACGCTCGCGCCCGTGTGGGTGTGCCCGGACCGCGTCGCCGCCGTGCGCGCGCTCACGGCCGCGCATCCGGACGTCGACGTCGTCGTGAGCGACGACGGCCTGCAGCATTACCGGCTCGCTCGCGCAGTCGAGATCGTCGTGTTCGATCACCGCCTGGGCGGCAACGGCTTCCTGCTGCCCGCCGGCCCGCTGCGCGAGCCGCTGTCGCGCCGTCGCGACGCGACGCTCGTCAATGATCCGTACAGCCGCGCGCTGCCGCCGTGGCCCGACACGTTCGCGCTCTCGCTCGCGCCCGGCGACGCGTGGCATCTCGACGAGCCGTCGCGCCGCAAGCCGCTCGCGCAGTTCGCGGGCGAGCGCGTGCTCGCGGCGGCCGGCATCGGCGCGCCCGAGCGCTTCTTCGCGACGCTGCGCGCGGCGGGCGTCGCGCCCGCGACGCGCGCGCTGCCCGACCACTACGCGTTCGCCCGCAACCCGTTCGTCGACGATCATTTCGACGCGATCCTGATCACCGAGAAGGATGCAGTAAAATTGGGGACTTCGTGGCGCGACGCTCGAATCTGGGTCGTCCCGGTCGAAGCCGCGCTCGACCCCCGCCTTATCGCTCTCGTTGTGGAGAAACTCCGTGGACGCACGCCTGCTTGAAATCCTTGTATGCCCCATTTGCAAGGGCTCGCTCCACTACGACCGCGGCGCGCAGGAGCTCGTCTGCAACGCCGACAAGCTCGCGTACCCGATCCGCGACGGCATCCCGGTGATGCTCGTCGACGAAGCGCGCCAGACGGTCGAAGGCACGCCGGTCGATCCGGCTGGCCCGGCGCAGGGCCGCTGAAGGCAACGCCGCGCCGCGCGCCTCGCGTCGCGCGCGCCGTTGCCGCCTCACCCGCGCGCGGGCGCCGAAGCACCGCCCGCCCCGACTCCGCCGCCCGCCAAGCCACGCGGGCGCACTTTTCGAACCCTTTGCCGCTTCGCGCACGTCCGATGACCTCCTCGCTCCCTTTCGTCGCCGTCGTTCCCGCCCGCCTCGCGTCGACCCGCCTGCCGAACAAGCCGCTCGCCGATCTCGGCGGCAAGCCCATGGTCGTGCGCGTCGCCGAACGCGCGCGCGAGGCGGGCGCGCAGCAAGTGCTCGTCGCGTCCGACGCGCAAGGCGTCCTCGACGCGGTGCGCGAGCACGGCTTCGACGCGGTGCTCACGCGCGCCGACCATCCGTCCGGCACCGACCGCCTCGCCGAAGTCGCCGCCAAGCTCGGCTTCGGCGACGACACGATCGTCGTCAACGTCCAAGGCGACGAACCATTGATCGATCCGCAGCTCGTGCGCGACGTAGCGTCGCACCTCGCCGCGCATCCGTCGTGCGCGATCGCGACGGCCGCGCACCCGCTGCACGAAGCGCAGGACGTGTTCAATCCGAACTACGTGAAGGTCGTGCTCGACGCGAACGGCGTCGCGCTGTACTTCTCGCGCGCGCCGATTCCGTGGTCGCGCGACGCGTACCTGCCGCACTGGCCGAACGTCGCGGCAATGCCCGCGCCGACGTGCCCCGTCTATCGGCACATCGGCCTCTACGCGTATCGCGCGCGCTTTTTGCGCACGTATCCGACGCTCGCGCAGGCGCCGATCGAGGCGGCCGAGCAGCTCGAGCAGTTGCGCGCGATGTGGCACGGCGAGCGCATCGCGGTGCTCGTCACCGAGCACGCGCCCGAGGCCGGCATCGACACGCCGGCCGATCTCGAACGCGTGCAGGCCCTTTTTCGGTCTCGCGCCAAATAACCCATGGCATAATCGAATGATTGTGCGAGCGATCCGCCCGCGCCGCTCACCGAGATTCGCTCCAAGCCCGTCATTCGCCGGCCGCCGCGCGTCGCCACCGACGCGCCGCAGTTAGACCGGTCGACCGCGCTTGCGACAGAACCGCCGAGCCGCGCCGCGGGTCCCGTAGCGTCTCGCGCCAAAGCATTCACATACCGGAGATATCACCATGCGTTTGATCCTGTTGGGCGCGCCCGGCGCGGGAAAGGGCACCCAGGCAAACTTCATCAAGGAAAAGTTCGGCATCCCGCAAATCTCGACGGGCGACATGCTGCGCGCCGCCGTGAAGGCCGGCACGCCGCTCGGCGTCGAAGCGAAGACGTACATGGACGAAGGCAAGCTCGTGCCGGATTCGCTGATCATCGGCCTCGTCAAGGAGCGCCTCACGCAAGCGGACTGCGCGAACGGCTATCTGTTCGACGGTTTCCCGCGCACGATCGCGCAGGCCGACGCGATGAAGGAAGCGGGCGTCGCGATCGACTACGTGCTCGAGATCGACGTGCCGTTCTCCGAAATCATCGAACGGATGAGCGGCCGCCGCACGCACCCGGCGTCGGGCCGCACGTACCACGTGACGTTCAACCCGCCGAAGGTCGAAGGCAAGGACGACGTGACGGGCGAGCCCCTGATCCAGCGCGACGACGACAAGGAAGAGACGGTGAAGAAGCGTCTCGACGTGTACGAAGCGCAGACGAAGCCGCTCATCACGTACTACGGCGACTGGGCGAAGCGCGGCGAGGAGAACGGCCTGAAAGCGCCGGCGTACCGGAAGATCTCCGGCCTCGGCGGCGTCGACGAAATCCGCACGCGCGTGTTCGACGCACTGAAGTAATCGCGCCCCGCGCACGCGGCGCGCGACGCCGAACGGAAAACCGCCCTCCCCGGGCGGTTTTTTTTCGTCCGGTCGTTCGCTTCGCGCCGGGCTTCGGCGCTCGCCCGTACAATCGTCGCACGGCGCACGGCGCGTCACGACATTCGATCGGCATTCGCACCAATCCAAGGAGAAGGAGCAAACATGGAGATTCGCGACAGCGTCTTCCTGATCACGGGCGGCGCATCGGGGCTCGGCGCGGGCACCGCGCGCCTGTTGACCGAGGCGGGCGGCAAGGTGGTGCTCGCCGACCTCAATCAGGAAGCGGGCGAAGCGCTCGCGCGCGAGCTGGGCGGCGTGTTCGTCAAGTGCGACGTCGCCCGCGAGGAAGACGCGCAGGCGGCCGTCGCCGCCGCGACGAAGCTCGGCACGCTGCGCGGGCTCGTCAATTGCGCGGGCATCGCGCCCGCGGCGAAGACGGTCGGCAAGGACGGCCCGCACCCGCTCGACCTGTTCGCGAAAACGATCACCGTGAACCTGATCGGCACGTTCAACATGATTCGCGTCGCGGCCGCCGCAATGGCCGCGAACGCGCCGACGCAAACGGGCGAGCGCGGCGTGATCGTCAGCACCGCGTCGGTCGCGGCGTTCGACGGCCAGATCGGCCAGGCCGCGTACGCGGCGTCGAAGGCGGGCGTCGCGGGCATGACGCTTCCCGTCGCGCGCGACCTGTCGCGCAACGCGATCCGCGTGATGACGATCGCACCCGGCATCTTCGAAACGCCGATGCTGCTCGGCATGCCGAAGGAAGTGCAGGACGCGCTCGGCGCGATGGTGCCGTTCCCGCCGCGCCTCGGCAAGCCGGCCGAGTACGCGATGCTCGTCAAGCAGATCGTCGAGAACCCGATGCTCAACGGAGAGGTGATCCGCCTCGACGGCGCGATCCGGATGCAACCGAAGTAATGCGGCCGCGCGCATGCGCGCGGCACCGGCTGCGCCGCATGAGCGGCGCGTCGTCGGGCACGAAAAAAAACGCCCGCTGGATGCGTCGGCATCCGCGGGCGTCGTCATGTCGTCATGTCGTCACGTCGTCATCACGTCAATCGTCGGATTCGAACGCGACATCGAAGCAGGCGCGGTGCGAGCGACGATCCTTCGATCGCATCGTCGGTCGCGCCGCTCCGATCACCGGCGTCGCGCACCGGCATCGGGCCGCTGCCCAGCCGGCTCGCCGCTCAATCGTCGTCGTCGCGCTGCATCCGCTGCCGCAATTCGCTCAATTGCGCTTCGACGACCGTCGCGTCGGCCGCATCGGGCCGCTCGCCGAGATACGTCTCCAGATCCTCGAGCGCCGGGCGCAGATAGTCGAGCCGCGCGTACGCGAAGCCGCGGTCGCGCACTTCGTCGAGCTGCCCGGGCAGCAGGATCACGAGCCGCTCCTGCACGCCGAGCAGCCGCTGCCAGCGTTCCGTCTGCAGATAGACGGCCTTCAGGTTGTTCAGCATCCGCGCGACGATCTCGCGATCCGTGGCCGGCTGCAGCAGCGCGCGCAGCATGCTCGTCGCGCCGCCGTCGGCGCGCGCGACGTACGGTTCGAGCATCTCGACGAGCTCCGTCTCCGACAACGAGCGTCCCGTCGTCGGATCGAGGATCGCATCGCCGTCCGGCAGCGCGATGCGCAGCAGGAAATGCCCGGGAAACGACACGCCGCGCGCGGGCACCCCAACCTGCTCGGCGAGCTCCAGATACAGCACCGCGAGCGAGATCGGAATCCCGCGACGGCGCTTGAGCACCATGTTCAGGTAGCTGTTGTCCGGATCGTAGTAGTCGTTGTGGTTGCACGCGAAGCCGAGCTCGCGGAAGAAGAAGTCGTTCAGGAGCGCGAGCTTGTCGCTCGCGCCGGCGCCGTCCGGCAGCCGCCTGACGAGCCGCACCGCGAGCGCGTCGAGCTCCGCGAGGACGCCCTGCAGATCCGCGTCGGGATAGGCGTCCAGCGCGAGCGACAGCGCCGCCTCGGTGAGCGGCAGGCCGTCGTCTTCCGCGACGAGCGCACTGAAATAGTCGAGAACGCGAGTCATTGGGGTCCGTTACTTGGCGCGCCGTCTGAAGTACGCGTATTTGAAACCCATCAGCCACAACATACCGAAATATAGTGCAGCGAACAGAACGAGGCAGGCGGCCATCAGCGCGATCCGCTCGAGCGGCATCGCGCGCATCGCCGTCCAGTCGAAATTGATCGCGAGCCAGTGCATCACGCCCGCGAGCACGAGCGACGCCCCCGCGAGCTGCGCGAAGAAGCGCAGCCAGCCGGGCGACGGCTGATAGATGCCGCGGCGGCGCAGCCCGATGAACAGAAGGAGCGAATTCAGGCACGCGCCCACGCCGATGCTGAGCGTGAGCCCCGCGTGGCCGATGATCGGCACGAACACGTAGTTCGACAACTGCGTGACGATGAGCACGCCGACCGCGATCTTCACGGGCGTCTTGATGTCCTGCTTCGCGTAGAAGCCGGGCGCGAGAATCTTGATGAGGATGATGCCGACGAGGCCGATCCCGTACGTTGCGAGCGCGCGCGCGACCATCGTGACCGTGTGCGCGTCGAACTTGCCGTAGTTGAAGAGCGTCGCCGTCAGCGGCTCGGCGAAGAAGAACAGCGCGAGCGCGCTCGGCGCCGCCAGCAGGAACGTGACCCGCAGCCCCCAGTCGAGGAGCGCGGAGTACTCGGCCGAATCGGCGTCGACGTGCGCCTTCGACAGGCTTGGCAGCAGGATCGTGCCGAGCGCGACGCCCAACAGCGCGGTCGGGAACTCCATCAGCCGGTCCGCGTAGTTGATCCACGACACGGCGCCCTGCCCGAGCCGCGACGCGATGTTCGTATTGATGATGAGCGACAACTGCGCGACCGACACCGCGAACGTCGCGGGCACCATCTTCGCGAGCACGCGCTTCACGCCCGGATGCGCGAGCGCGCGCCTCGGATTGACGCCGATCGCGGGCACCATGTCGATCTTCTTCAGGCCCGGCAGCTGCACCGCGAACTGCAGCACGCCGCCGGCGATCACCGCCCACGCGAGCGCGTAGACGGGCACCTTCAGATGCGGCGCGACGAACACCGCCGCGACGATGAACGCGACGTTCAGCAGCACGGGCGCGAACGCGGGCAGCGAAAAGCTCTTGTACGTGTTGAGCACGCCCGACGCGAGCGTCGTGAGCGAGATGAACACGATGTACGGGAACATGATCTGCGTCATCGTGACGGCGAGCGGGAACGCCTGCCCGTCCGTGCGCAGGCCCGACGCGACAGCGAACACGACCCACGACGCACCGGCGACGCCGGCGAGCGACAGGAACGCGAGCGCCCACGCGAGCACGGTCGACATCGCGTCGACGAGCGCCTTCGTCGCATCGTGCCCTTTTTGATTCTTGAACTCGGCGAGAATCGGCACGAACGCTTGCGAGAACGCGCCCTCGGCGGACAGCCGGCGCAGCAGGTTCGGAATGCGGAACGCAACGTAAAATGCGTCGGTGAATTGACTGGCGCCGAACGCACGGGCGATCAGCGTCTCGCGGGCCAGTCCGGTCACGCGCGACAGCAGCGTGAAGCCGCTGACCGTCAGCAGGGCTCGGAATAGATTCATGGGGCGCTTATTATACGGACCTCGGGCGGCGGCGGCCGGTACGTCCGAGGAAAAGGCGGACGACCCGGCGCGGGCGATCCGGCAGGTGCGGCTTGCGCTTGCCACTCGCTTGATTTTGTTGTTATAATTGCCGGTTTCTGAGCCTGTCATACGCATTGCGTGCGTCGCGCGAGCGGCGTTTCGCGGTCAAGCGTGTCGGCCGGCCTCGGTTAAAACCGACGTTTTTTTGCGCTCCCGGACAATCGCTTCCGGGAGTCGGATCGAAAAGCAGCGCTTGGCCGTCAGGCTCCAAGCTCTGGAAACAGGACAGGATAAGGAACCGTCATGGCTAACTCCGCACAAGCACGCAAGCGCGCCCGCCAGGCTGCGAAGGCAAACTCGCACAACTCGGCGCTGCGCTCGAAATTCCGTACCGCGATCAAGGCAGTCCGCAAGGCGATCGACGCCGGCGATCAGGCAAAGGCCGCCGAGCTGTTCAAGGCCGCCACGAAGACGATCGACACGATCGCCGACAAGAAGATCGTTCACAAGAACAAGGCCGCTCGCAGCAAGAGCCGCCTCGCCGCAGCCGTCAAGGGCCTGCAGGCGCAAGCCGCGCAGTAAATCCGGCGCGCCCGCGAGGCGGGCGCCCTGTTTCCTCTGCGATCGACGAAAAAGCCCGCTTCGTGCGGGCTTTTTTTGCTGGATTTCGCGCTGCGCCTTTCGACTTCGCTCGATGTTCCGCCGACCGCGGCCGTCGCGCGCGATTGCCGCGGCGCCACCGCCACGCGATCGCCGAGCCCCGCCGCCGGAGCGCCGGCGCATTGCTTACTTCTGCGCCTTGCTGTAATCGGGCAGTTCGCACGCCTCGGTAACGACGAGGTTGTTGTCCTTCGCGAAATTCATCACGAAATCAAACGCCATCGGCTCGATGTCGCGCAGCCGGGAATCGACGATCACGCACTTGAGGTCACCGAGCAGCGTCGGGCGCACATAGCGCGAATATTGAAGGCGGGCATTGGGCCCGCTCGCCCCCGGACCGTAGCACGACATCACGCCGGCGAGACGTTCGGACCAGTCGCTCGGCCGAAACTTCTTCCCATCTTTCGTGATGCCCTGAATGAAATATTCGGTCGGGAGAGTTTCAGCCATGAGGGTACCCAAGTGACGGCCCAGCAGTGCACCGGCGAAGCTTCGCCTGGACACTTCGAACACAATGGAAGCGGTTTCGCGGCGGCTCGCGACGAGCCCGCCTGAACGTGCGTTCCGGCTTGCGGCGCATCGCGCGCAGGCAAGCCGCCGCCTTGGTCGATTGTGTCCGGCAGACCAAGCATGAATCTTGCCCGCCGGGCTTGAGAAAACTTCGAAATTATACCGCAGCGCGCCATCGCGCGTCGTGTCGCGCGCGCGCCGCAAGCCGGCAGCAAGCCGTCCCGCGCGCCGGGCGGCGCGGGCGCGCCGCTCGTCAAAGCGTAAAAAATCCTTTATGCTGCTTCGAGTTATCACATCCGACGGCGGCGCCGTCCGGCGCATCGGCCGCCGGGTGAGTCCGCCGCGTTTCGTTTCATGACCGCCAAAACCATTCGTCACTACCTGCAGTTCAAGGATTTCTCGCTGGAAGACTACGAGTACGTGCTCGAACGCACGGGTATCCTGAAGCGCAAATTCAAGAACTACGAGACCTATCACCCGCTGCACGACCGCACGCTCGCGATGATCTTCGAGAAGAGCTCGACGCGCACGCGCCTGTCGTTCGAAGCCGGGATCTTCCAGCTCGGCGGCCACGCCGTGTTCATGAGCACGCGCGATACGCAGCTCGGCCGCGGCGAGCCCGTCGAGGATTCGGCGCAGGTGATCTCGCGGATGGTCGACATCATCATGATCCGCACGTTCGAGCAGGGCATCATCCAGCGCTTCGCCGAGAATTCGCGCGTGCCGGTGATCAATGGCCTGACGAACGAGTACCACCCGTGCCAGGTGCTCGCCGACATCTTCACGTATTACGAGCACCGAGGGCCGATCCGCGGCAAGACGGTCGCATGGGTCGGCGACGCGAACAACATGCTGTACACGTGGATTCAGGCCGCGCGCATCCTCGACTTCAAGCTGCGGCTGTCGACGCCGCCCGGCTATGCGCTCGACGCGAAGCTCGTCGACCCGGAAAGCGCGCCGTTCTACCAGGTGTTCGACGATCCGAACGAAGCGTGCAGGGGCGCGGATCTCGTCACGACCGACGTCTGGACGAGCATGGGCTTCGAAGCGGAAAACGAGGCGCGCAAGCAGGCGTTCGCGGATTGGTGCGTCGACGAGGAAATGATGTCGCACGCGAGTCCCGACGCGCTCTTCATGCACTGCCTGCCCGCGCACCGCGGCGAGGAAGTGACGGCGGGCGTGATCGACGGCCCGCAGAGCGTCGTGTGGGACGAGGCGGAAAACCGCCTGCACGTGCAGAAGGCGCTGATGGAGTTCCTGCTGCTCGGGCGCTTGAACCACTGACGCGCGCCTGCGGCGGCCGCACGTTGCCGCCCAGCGCGCGAGCGCGGCGCCCGCGGATCGCGGCGCCGGCGCGCTCCTTCGGCGCGACCAGAAACCTCGCTGTGAATCAGCGAGGTTTTTTTATGGTCGATGGCGCGCGGCCAAGCCGCCTACTACCTACTACAGACACACGGGTTCCGCCTCCAGCTCGACGCCGAAGCGCTCGAGCACGTCGCGCCGAATCGCGTGCGCGAGCGCGAGCACGTCGGCGCCCGACGCGCCGCCGCGATTGACGAGCACGAGCGCCTGCCGCTCGTGAACGGCCGCCGCGCCGAGCGAGCGCCCCTTCCATCCGCAGCGGTCGATGAGCCAGCCGGCCGCGAGCTTCACTCGACCGTCGGGCTGCGGATACGACACGACGCCCGGCTCGCTCGCGCGCAGCGCGGCGAACGCCTGCGCGTCGATCACCGGATTCTTGAAGAAGCTGCCCGCGTTGCCGAGCTCGAGCGGATCGGGCAGCTTCGCGCGGCGGATCGCGACGACCGCGTCGAACACGTCGCGCGCGCTCGCGCGGCTCGCGTCGATCCCGCGCGCGGCGAGCTCGCGCGCGACGTCCGCGTAGCCGAGCCGCGGCGTCCACGCCTTCGGCAGCCGGAACGTCACCGACACGATCGCGAAACGGCCGCGCCCTTCCCGCTTGAAAAAACTGTCGCGATAGCCGAACGCGCAGCGCTGCGCGTCGAATTCGACGATCTCGCCCGTTGCGAGCTCGACCGCGCGCAGCGACGCGAAATGTTCCTTCATCTCGATCCCGTACGCACCGATGTTCTGAATCGGCGCGGCGCCCACCGTGCCCGGAATCAGCGCGAGATTCTCGAGCCCGGGCATCCCTTCGGCGAGCGTCCATTCGACGAACGCATGCCAGTTCTCGCCGCCGCCCGCCTCGACGAACCACGCGCCTTCGTCTTCGCGCACGAGCGCGCGGCCGCGAATCTCGTCGAGCAGCACGAGGCCGTCGAAGTCGCCCGTGAACACGACATTGCTGCCGCCGCCGAGCACGAACAGGTCGAGCCCCGCGACGCGCGGATCGCGCGCGAGCGAAGCGAACTGCGCGGGCGAGCCGATCCGCGCGGCAAGGCGCGCGCGCACGTCGAAGCCGAACGTGTTGTGCGCGCGCAGCGGAAAATCGGGAATCAACTGAACGGAGGAATCGGGACGGGACATCGGCATTCGCGGTTGCGCCGGCACACGGTCAAATCCGCGGCCTTGGGCAAATCTAGGGGCGCCGGTAAAATGGCGGTCAGTCCGCAATTATAGCGAGTGCCCGCGCGCAGGCCGCGCGCGGCACGCCCTACAGGAGAATGCCATGCCATCGTTCGACGTCGTTTCCGAAGCGAACATGATCGAAGTGAAAAACGCAGTCGAGCAGTCGAACAAGGAAATTTCGACCCGCTTCGATTTCAAGGGCTCCGACGCGCGCGTCGAGCAGAAGGAGCGCGAGCTCACGCTCTACGCCGACGACGACTTCAAGCTCGGCCAGGTCAAGGACGTGCTCATCGGCAAGATGGCGAAGCGCAACGTCGACGTGCGCTTCCTCGAATACGGCAAGATCGAGAAAATCGGCGGCGACAAGGTGAAGCAGGTCGCGACGATCAAGAAAGGCGTGTCGGGCGACCTCGCGAAGAAGGTCGTGCGCATCGTGAAGGACAGCAAGATCAAGGTGCAGGCGAGCATCCAGGGCGACGCGGTGCGCGTGTCGGGCGCGAAGCGCGACGATCTGCAAAGCGTGATCGCGCTGCTGCGCAAGGAAGTGGCCGATACGCCGCTCGATTTCAACAATTTCCGCGACTGAAGGCGGAAGGATGTTGGCCGCGGAAGTCGGCGGTCGTGGGGCTCGGCGGTTGCGGAACTCGCTCGTCGTGCGGCTCGCCGGTCGTCTAACTCGCCGATCGTGTAACTCGCCGGCCATATCGCGGAGGACGGCTTCGATTCGGCGGGCGCTGACCGTGACGGGATCGGGCATCCAAGAGATCGGCGTGCCGCTCGTCTCGCCGCACGACGCCGCATGACGCCACAACGACCGCCGCGTCGCTCGCGGCGTGACGAACGGCAGGATGACCGGGCCGAATCGACCGCATGCCACGTTCGCCGGGCAATCAGTCGCCGGCGCCGCGCAAGCCCTTCCGTCATATGCGTTTCGGCATTCGCGTTCGACATTCGATGCCGTCGAGCGATCCGCATCGCAGCAGCGACGAATGCGCGAGCGCGCCACGCGTGCCGTTCGGTCCCGCGCGCATTCGCACGCATTCATACGCATTCGCACGCCGCTTGCGCGAGCTGTGGCATCGATCGTTCGCGAACGCAGTCGACGTCCGAATCCGAAACGCACAGGCCGCCATCGCAGCGCCGCCGTGACGGCGCCGATCGCGTTCGGCCCGATGGGTCGGGCGCCGGCACGCGCCGCGTGCCTCATCCCAGCGCACGGGCCGGATTGGCGCGACTCACGCGCCCGTCTTCTTCTGCCCGATCCGGCTTTCCTCGCCGGCGAGGAGCTTCGAGATGTTCGAGCGATGCCGCCAGATCAACAGCACGCTCATCGCGAGCACCGCCCAAGCCACCGGATTGTTGCGCGTGCCGAACAGGAACACGTCGAAAACCGGCGCGAACACCGCGGCGACAAGCGCCGCGAGCGACGAATAGCGGAAGAAGAACGCGACGATGAGCCAGGTCAGCGCGGTCGCGAGGCCGAGCACCGGATGCACGGCGAGCAGCACGCCTGCCGCGGTCGCGACGCCCTTGCCGCCCTGGAAGCGGAAGAACACCGGGTACAGGTGGCCGAGAAACACGGCGATCGCCGAAAGCGCGACGCCGATCTCGCCGCCGATGCCCAAGCGCCTGACGAGCCAGACTGCGAGCCAGCCCTTGAACGCATCGCCGACGAGCGTGAGGATCGCGGCCCCCTTGTTGCCGCTGCGCAGCACGTTGGTCGCGCCGGGGTTTTTCGAGCCGTACGAGCGTGGGTCGGCGAGCCCCATCGCGGCGCTGACGACGACAGCGAACGACACCGATCCGATCAGATAGGCGGCGACGGTAGCGAGCAGGATCTGCATGCGAAGGACTCTTGTTTCAACGTATGGATGGATTGGACGGCCTCGATCGCGAAGCCGCGGCGGCGCTCATTCTACCGAAGCGGCGCGGCGCGCCACGCGGGTGAAACCCTCAGTCGACGCTCGCGCATTGCACGGGCCGCGCGTTCAGCAGCGTCGTCAGCACCACGGGCGCAACGCTCACGAGATAGCCGCGGCGGCCGCCGTTCAGGTAGATCGACGGCAACTCGAGAATCGACGATTCGACGTAGACGGGCATCGCCTTCTTCGTGCCGAACGGCGACGTGCCGCCGACGAGGTAGCCCGAATGCCGGTTCGCGACTTCCGGCTTGCACGGTTCGACGCGCTTCGCGCCGATCTGCCGCGCGAGATTCTTCGTCGACACCGTGCGATCGCCGTGCATCAGGATGACGAGCGGCTTCGCGTGCTCGTCCTCCATCACGAGCGTCTTGACGACAGCGTGCTCGTCGACGCCCAGTTGGCGCGCCGACTCGGACGTGCCGCCGTGTTCGACGTACTCGTAGACGTGCTCGTCGAACGCGACGCCGTGTCGGCGCAGGAACTGCGTCGCGGGCGTTTCGGAAACGTGTTTGGATTTGCTCATGTGCGCATTTTAATTGCAGGCGGCGCGCGGGACTATTGTCCGAATGGCAGATTGTCCGCGCGACGGACGCATGGCACGATCGTCGCCACACGGTCGGCAACTGCGCGGCACCGCGCTCGCGCCGATCAACCGGAGATACCATGACGACCCAATTCACCGCCGGCCCGACGATCGACGTCGACGCGCTGCTCGCCGCCCTGCCGCCGCGAATTGCGGCGCTGCCCGCGCGCATCGCCGAACACGCGCCCGATCACGTCGCGCTGATCGAGGACGCGCGCGCGCTCACGTACGCGCAGCTTGTGCGCGCGATCGACGCCGCGGCCGACCGGCTGCGCGCGCTCGGCGTGCAAGCCGGCGACCGCGTGATGATCGTCGCGGAGAACAGCGTCGCGCAGATCGTGCTGCTGCTCGCCGCGACAAGGCTCGACGCATGGGCGATCACATCGAACGCGCGCCTCGCGGCAGCCGAGCTGGAAGCGATCGCCGCACACGCGCGACCGCGCCTGATCGCGTTCGTCACCGGCACGTCGCCCGATGCAAGCGCGCACGCCGAACGCAGCGGCGCGCGGCCGGCCGCGCCGGTCACGCCCGACATCGGCGCGTGGTCGTACACGATCGATGCGAACGCGCGCGCGGAGCCGGTCGAAACCGACGCCGCGCACCAGTGCGCGGCGCTCATCTACACGACCGGCACGACCGGCGCGCCGAAGGGCGTGATGCTGTCGCACCGCAACCTGCTGTTCGTCGCGGCCGTGTCGAGCACACAGCGGCGCGTCGCGCCGACCGACGTCGTCTACGCGGTGCTGCCCGTGTCGCACGTCTACGGGCTCGCGTCGGTATGCCTCGGCAGCCTCTATGCGGGCGCGACGCTCAGGCTCGCGCCCCGCTTCTCGCCGCAGGCATTGCGCCGCGCGCTCGTCGACGAGTACGTCACGATTTTTCAGGGTGTGCCCGCGATGCACGCAAAGCTGCTCGAGCATCTGCGCACGCACGGGCACGCGTGGCGCGCGCCGCATCTGCGCTTCATCTACTCGGGCGGCTCGCCGCTCGACGCCGATCTGAAGGCGCGCGTCGAACGTGTCTACGGCCTGCCGCTTCACAACGGCTACGGAATGACCGAAAGCAGCCCGACGATCACGCAAACGCCGATCGACGCGCCGCGCGCCGATTGCTCGGTCGGCGTGCCGATCCCGGGCGTCGCCGTGCGCCTCTGCACGACGTGCGGCGCCGACGTCGCGCCGGGCGAAGTCGGCGAGCTGTGGGTGCGCGGGCCGAACGTGATGCTCGGCTACTACCGCGATCAGGAAGGCACGCGCGCGGCCGTCACGGCGGACGGCTGGCTGAAGACGGGCGACCTCGCACACGCGGGCGACGACGGCGCCGTGACGATCGCCGGCCGCAGCAAGGAGCTCATCATTCGTTCGGGCTTCAACGTCTATCCCGCCGAAGTGGAGCAGGCGCTGAACGCGCATCCGGACGTCGTCCAGTCGGCCGTGATCGGGCGCGCGATCGAAGGCAACGAGGAAGTGATCGCGTTCGTCGAGCTCGCGCCGAACGCGGCCGCGACCGAGGACGATCTGAAAGACTGGTGCGCGACGCGCCTCGCGCCGTACAAGCGCCCCGCGCGAATTCGCACGCTCGCCGCGCTGCCGGCCGCGTCGACGGGCAAGGTGCTCAAGCACCGGCTGCGCGAGATGCTATGACGAAACGCGGCCCGCGCGCCGCACCGGCGGCCGGCGCGTGCGGCCCGCGAGCCATCGGATATCCCGCGGCTGCGAAACGCCGAATTCGCACGCGATGCGCGCCTCGATGCGTCTGATACATCGAACTCATCGAACTCATCGAACTCATCGGACACATCGGACACATCGGACACATCGGATGTATCCGATGCGAACGCCCACCGCCCTCGCAACCGCACCGTGCAAGCCTCATCCGCGCGGATGATGCGCCGCATGCAGCGTCTTCAACCGCTCGCGCGCGACGTGCGTGTAGATCTGCGTCGTCGAGATGTCGCTATGGCCGAGCAGCAGTTGCACGACCCGCAGGTCCGCGCCGTGGTTCAGCAGATGCGTCGCGAACGCGTGCCGCAGCGTGTGCGGCGACAGATGCGCGCGAACTTCCGCCTGCTGCGCGTGGCGCTTGATGATGTTCCAGAACTGCTGGCGCGTCATGCCGTCGCCGCGCGCGGTCACGAACAGCGCATCGGCCGCGCGCGCGCCGAGCAGCGCGGGCCGCGCGTCGCGCAGATAGCGCTCGATCCAGCCGTGCGCGACTTCGCCGAACGGCACGAGCCGCTCTTTCGAGCCCTTGCCCGTCACGCGCACGACGCCCTCGTTCAAGCCGACCTCGACCGTCTTCAGCGTGACGAGCTCGCTCACGCGCAGCCCGCTCGCGTACATCAGCTCGAGCATCGTGCGGTCGCGCAAGCCGAGCGGCGTGTCGACGTCCGGCGCGGCGAGCAGCGCCTCGACTTGCGCCTCGGACAGCGTCGACGGAAAACGCGGCGCCTGCTTCGCCGACGCGATCCTGAGCGTCGGATCGACAGTCGCGCGAGCATCGCGCACCGCCCAGCCGTAGTAGCGCCGAAACACCGACAACCGGCGATTCGACGACGTCGCCTTGCCGTCGCTGCGCGCCGCGATGTAGCCCGTCAGCATCGGCTCGCTCGCATGATCGACGCTCACCGCGTGCCGCGCGGCCAGCCACTGCGCGAAGAGCTGCAGATCGCGCCGGTACGCATCGAGCGTGTTGCGCGACAGCCCGTGCTCGAGCCACATCGCATCGCAGAACAGATCGATCGACGCTCGGCTGTCGACCCACGCGGGCGACGCGGCCAGTTCGCCGGACGGACGGTCCGCCGACGGCGCAAGCGCGCGCTCGGCATCGGCGGCCGCCATGTCGGCCTCGGGAACCCGTGCTGCGCGCGCCATCAGTACCGCACGCCCTCATGCGCGAGCAGCCAGCGCTTGACCTTGAGGTAGTAGCCGTCGTCGTCGTGGTTCGCGAAGCCGCCGATCCCGCCCGACGCGACAACGCGGTGACACGGGATCACGAGCGGAAAATAATTCGCCCCGCATGCCTGGCCGACCGCGCGCGGCGCGCTGCCGATCTGCTTCGCGAGCTGCCCGTAGGTCAGTACGACGCCGGGCGCAATCGCGCCGATCGCGCTCCACACGCGATGCTGGAACGGCGTGCCGACTTCCGCGAGCGGCAGGTCGAAACCGGCCGACGCGCGCTCGAAATAACGCTCGATCTGGCGCACGGCCCGTTTCGCGAGCGTCGTGTCCGGCGCAACGCTCTTCATCGATTCGGGCAAATAGACGATCTCGCGCACGACCGACGCATCGGTGCGAATGCCCATCTTGCCGAACGGCGCATCGATTACCGCGTTGAACATCGTTGTCTCCAGAAAGGGGCGCGCACGCACGACGCGCCGGCCGCCCGCCAAACCGTCACTTTACGCCGCCTTCACGCGGCGCGCAGCGCCCAGTCGACGTGCTCGCGCACGAGCGCGGACACCGACGGGTCGCCCGAGCGCGCGCGCAGCGCCGCGACGATCGCCGCGCGCGCGGCAGGCTCGACGCTGCCGGGCGCCGCGCGCAACGCATTGCCGAGGCCCACCGCGAGATTGCGCTGCCAGCGCTCGTAGCCGATCCGGCGAATCGCGCTGCCCTGCATGCGTTCGTCGAATTGCTCGGCAGTCCATCCGAACAGCTCGACGAGCGATGCGCGATCGAGCCCGTGCCGCACGTCGAAATCGGCAACGGGCGCAGCCTGCGCGAACTTGTTCCACGGGCACACGAGCTGACAGTCGTCGCACCCGTACACGCGATTGCCGATGAGCGGGCGCAGCGGCTCGGGGATGCTGCCGTGCAATTCGATCGTCAGATAGGAGATGCAGCGCCGCGCGTCGACGCGGTACGGCGCGACGATCGCGCCGGTCGGGCACGCGCCGATGCAGCGCGTGCAACTGCCGCAGTGCGCGCCCGGCGTCTCGGGCGCGAGGTCGGGCGCAGTCTGCGCATCGGTCGGCAGCGGCACGTCCACGTAGATCTCGCCGAGGAAGAAGAACGAGCCCGCGTCGCGCTGCAACAGCAGCGTGTGCTTGCCGCGCCAGCCGACGCCCGCCTTCTGCGCGAGCTCGACTTCGAGCACGGGCGCCGAATCGGTGAACACGCGGTGGCCGAACGCGCCGATCTCGGCCTCGATCCGCTCGGCGAGCGTCTGCAGCCGGTTGCGCAGCACCTTGTGATAGTCGCGGCCGCGCGCGTAAACGGACACGACGGCCGCCTGCGGATCGGCGATGCGCGCCGCCTCGCGCGCGCGCCAGTCGCGCCGAGCGCCTGCGGAGCCGGACGCGTCGCCGAGCGTCGCGGCGGGCAGATAGGCGAGCCGCGCGGAGATCACGCGTCGCGTGCCGGCCACAAGTTCGGCCGGCCGCGCGCGTTTCATCCCATGTTTGGCCATATAATCCATCTCGCCGTGGCATCCGGCTTCCAGCCAGGCGGCGAGCCCTGCTTCGGCATCCGAGAGATCGGTATCGCTGATGCCGATCGCCCCGAAACCCAATTCGCGCCCCCACGCCTTGATGCGCGACGCGAGCTCGGCGAGCTTCGCATCGTCGAGGCGAGACGGCGCGGCGCGCCCGTCGTGCGAGGGGCGCGCATCTGCGACTGCGAGTTCCGGAATTCGGTTCATCGCTCTATTTTACGAGAATGCCCGAGCAGCCTAGCCACGCGCATGCCGCGCCCACCCTGCCCGCTCCGCTCGCCGAGCGCACGCTCGCGCTCGCCGACGAAGCGGCGACGATCGCGTTCGGCGAACGCCTCGCGCACGCGCTCGACGCGATGCGCGAAGCGCGCGCCGCCGCGCACGCGTTCGACGGCCTCCAGATCCAGCTGCACGGCGATCTCGGCGCGGGCAAGACGACGCTCGTGCGCGCGATGCTGCGCGGCCTCGGCCACGCCGGCCGCGTGAAGAGCCCCACCTACACGCTAGTCGAGCCGTACGCACTCGCACGTTCCGATGGGGAACTCGAGGTCTATCACTTCGATCTGTACCGTTTTAGCGATCCGGCCGAATGGGCCGACGCCGGCTTTCGCGAGTATTTCAATTCCGGCGCGATCTGCATCGTCGAATGGCCGCAGCGGGCGGGCGCGCTCCTCGGCGTGCCGGATCTCGTGTTCTCGCTCGAGGTGGACGGCGAAGGCCGGCTCCTCACCGCCCGGGCGTACAGCGCATCAGGAAAGGCATGTCTCGAAAGATGTTGATCAAACCGTTCCGCTCGATCGAATCGGCGGCCACCGCGACCCATAACTGGCGACGCCGGCAGATCCTGCGCGCCGGCGCGTCGACGCTCGTGCTCGGGCTCGCGCTGCCGCGCCTCGCGCACGCGAGCTCCGTGCTCGGCGTGCGCGTGTGGCCCGCGCGCGACTACACGCGCGTGACGATCGAATCGGACCAGCCGCTGCAGAACACGCAGCAGTTGCTGCAAGGGCCGGACCGGCTCGTCGTCGACCTGAACGGCCTCGAGCTCGACCAGGCGCTGCGCGACCTCGTATCGAAGATCGCGCCGAACGATCCGCAGATCCAGTCGGTGCGGGTCGGCCAGTATCAGCCGCACGTCGTGCGGATGGTGTTCGACCTGAAGGGCTCGGTGAAGCCGCAGGTGTTCACGCTGCCGCCCGTCGGCACCTACAAGTACCGGCTCGTGTTCGACCTGTATCCGGCCGTCGCGCCCGATCCGCTGTCCGACCTGATCGCGCAGACGGAACGCAAGGAGCAGCAGTTGAACGACACGCTGCGCGCGCAGCAGGCGCAGCCGCCGACGGCCGCGCTCAACGGCCCGACCGCCGCGCCGCCCGCCGCGACCGACAACAGCGACGCATTCTTCCAGCGCTTCGCGCAGAACGGCCCGCCGCCCGCGCACGCGGCGCGCCCGGCGCCCGGCGCCGCCGCCAATCCGCCGCTCGCGCAAACGCCGCCGCCCGTCGCGCCGTCGCGGCCCGCGGTCAAGCCGCCGCCCGTCATCGCGCGCAAGAACGACGAC
Source organism: Burkholderia sp. ABCPW 111 (assembly GCF_000773065.1). NCBI lineage: Bacteria > Pseudomonadati > Pseudomonadota > Betaproteobacteria > Burkholderiales > Burkholderiaceae > Burkholderia > Burkholderia sp. ABCPW 111. The sequence continues at coordinate 37,238 of NZ_JPWT01000096.1, forward strand.
GACGATTCGGGCGACGCCGACACCTACGCGTTCACCGCGCCGAAGTCCGGCCGCGACACCGTGCGCCTGCTGACGGTCGCGATCGATCCGGGCCACGGCGGCGAGGACCCGGGCGCGATCGGCGGCGGCGGCACGTACGAGAAGCACGTCGCGCTCGACATCGCGAAGAAGCTGCGCGCGAAAATCGACGCCGCGCCGAACATGCGCGCGATGATGACCCGCGACGCCGACTTCTTCGTGCCGCTGAACGTGCGCGTGCAAAAGGCGCGGCGCGTCGGCGCGGATCTGTTCGTGTCGATCCACGCGGACGCGTTCACGACGCCGTCCGCGCGCGGCTCGTCGGTGTTCGCGCTGTCGGATCACGGCGCATCGAGCGCGGCCGCGCGCTGGCTCGCGAACAAGGAGAACTCGTCGGATCTGATCGGCGGGATCAACATCAAGACGCAGGACGTCGCGGTGAACCGCGCGCTCTTCGACATGTCGACGACCGCGCAGATCCGCGATTCGCTGCGCTACGGCAACTACGTGCTGCGCGAAGTCGGCGGCATCAACAAGCTGCACAAGGGCTCGGTCGAGCAGGCGGGGTTCGCGGTGCTGAAAGCGCCCGACATTCCGTCGATCCTCGTCGAAACCGCGTTCATCAGCAATCCGGACGAAGAGCGCCGGCTGAACGACGACGCGTACCGCGACCAGATGGCCGACGCGATCTTTCGCGGGATCAAGCGCTATTTCGCGGCGAATCCGCCGCTCGCGAAGAGCCGGATGACGTAAGCCGCGGGCGCGGCGGGCGGCGGGCGGCGGGCGGCGGGCGGCGGGCGGCGGGCGGCGGGCGACGCCGTGGCCGCGCCGCCCGTCGTCTCCATGCAAGCGGGACGCCCGCGCGCCGGCTCCGTTTCTTCTTCCGAGCGGCCCGACGCGCATCGCTTCACGCGTATCGATTCGCGCTGCTTCGCACATCACGCGCGTCGCTTCGCACATGTCGCTTCACGCGCGCCGATTCACACGGCCGGCTCGCGTCGCGCTGACTCGACGCTCAACGGCCGTCAAGTCGACCTGCCGTCGATGCCGTCGACGCCGGCCGTCGACGCTAACGAATCGCCACGCGCAACCGTCAATTTCGAACGATCTCCGCCATTCGCTGTCGCCGATGCCGATGCCGATGCCGATGCCGATGCCGATGCCGATGCCGATGCCGATGCCGATGCCGATGCCGATGCCGATGCCGATGCCGATGCCG
>NZ_JPWT01000097.1:0-36978 GCF_000773065.1 Burkholderia sp. ABCPW 111
CTCGGTGGCGAGGTTGACCGTCGCGCGGGTGACGCCGGGAATGTGCGACAGCGCTTTTTCGACGCGGCCGGCGCATGACGCGCACGTCATGCCGTCGATGTCGAATTCGAACGTCTTGGCCGCCGCGCCGTGCGTCGCGGGAGCGACGGTTGCAGTCGTTTCGTCGGTTGCGAGCGCCGTGGGCGACGCGGGCGAGTGCGCCGCGTCGTCGAGCAAGCATGCGGGCGGCGTCGGCGAAGCCTCCGCATGCGCGTTGCGCACCACGTCGGCGCGATACCCGGCCTGCTCGACGGCCGCGACGAGCGTTCGCGGATCGGCGTCGCGCGCGATGCCGACCGTCGCGCGCGCCGTCGCGAGATCCGCCGTCGCGGCCGTTACGCCGCGCACTTTCCGGAGCGCCTGCTCGACGCGTCGCGCGCAGCCGCCGCAAGTCATCCCGCCGACGGTCAGCGTCACGGTCGCCGTGCACGTCGCGATGGCGTCGCCGTCGCCTGCTTGCGCGCCTTCGCGTTGCGTATCCGCATCCCGGCGCGCGGCGGGGGGCGTTGCGACCGTCGCGCGGTATCCGGCGGCGCCGAGCGCGTCGATGAGGCGGGGCGCGTCGACGGCGGGCGTCGCGTCGACGGTCGCCGTGCCGGCGTCGAGGTCCACGGTCGCGCCGGTCACGCCCGGCACCCGGGCGAGCGCCTTCTCGACGCGCGCCGTGCAGCCGCCGCAATGCATGCCTTCGACGAACAGCGTCGTCGTGACCGATGGGGCGGGAACGAGCAGGTTTGTCATCTGCCATCCGATTCGATGAGGCGGACGATGCCGCCGATGACCCGAAGTATCAACTTTCCCATGATGGGAAGGTCAAGCGTGCGGTGGCGGGCCGATGACGGTCGCGCGGAGGCGTGCGGAGCGGGGCGATCTCGGCCGAGGACCGCCGCGCGGCGCTGCGGCGGACGTTCGGGCGGCGGGCGCGGCGCCGTGGCCTTGAGCGACGCCGCGGCGTTTGGCCGCGTATCGGCGGAGGCACGGGGACGGTCGGGACATTCGGCTTGGGTCTTGCTGCCTGCAACCGCCAACCGCCAACCGCCAACCGCCAACCGCCGACTGCCGACTGCCGACTGCCGACTGCCGACTGCCGACTGCCTACTGCCGACTGCCTACTGCCACTGCCCCTTGCGTGCCCACCGCTCCCAATGTGCCTAATTCGCCCAACGTGCTGAATGCCAACCGCCAACCGCGCCAAATTTCCCCGACGCACCCGCTCGCTGCCGTTGTCGCCACCACCGCTATATCCGTCATCACTACCGCTACCATTGCTAGCCGCTGCCGCTGCCGCTGCCACCGCCACCGCCACCGCCACCGAAGCGCACCTCGCGAACGTTCGCCGCATCGCCGAATCGAAGCACCGCAAGGAGGAACCATGTCGACGAATACGACACGACTGATGGCCGCGGCGCTCGGCGTCGCGCTGACGTTCGGCGCGCCGTTCGCGCGCGCCGCGAGCTTCGACTGCGCGCGCGCCGCGAGCGCCGCCGAACGCGCGATCTGCAAGACGCCCGCGCTCGGCGAGCTGGACGTCCGCATGGACGCGTACTACGAGATCCTGCGCAACGCACGTCCGGCCGACGAGGGAATGGCGTACCGCGAGTTCCGCGACGCGCTGCGCGACGAGCAGGAGCATTGGCGGCGGCGCGTGCGCGACGCATGCGGCGCGCGGACCGATTGCCTGACGAGTGCGTACACGGCGCGCATCGCCGCGCTGCGCGATGTCGCCGGCGAGCGGCTCGTGCTGCGAATGACGGGCGCGAACGCGTCGCCGCCCGGCGCCGCCGACGCGACTTACGTGATCGACGGCGAATCCGTCAAGCTGACGCGCGGCGAATCGGTGCAGGCGGCCGCGCCGGGCTCGGCGACGAAACGTGTGACGGCACTCGTCGCGCAGAGCGCACCGGCGACGGTCGCCGGCCGCGCGGTGACGGCCGTCCTGTTGAGCGACGATCCGGGCGGCAGCGGCCGATTCCTGTATGTCGCGACCGCGCAGCCGGACGGCGGCGGCGCGCCGGCCGTGCTGCTCGGCGATCGGCTGACGCCGGTGTCGGTGTCGATCGAGCGCGCGGCGACGGGCGGCGCGCTCGTCGTCGTCGAATATCTGGACCGCCCGGAGGGCGCGCCGTTCGCGCAGGCGCCGACGGTCAAGGTCGTGCGGCGCTTCATGCTCGAGCGAGGCCGGCTCGCCGAGCGGCGCGGCTAGCCGCGTGCGCGGCCGGCGCGCACGGACCGGCGCGCATGCGAGGCTCACGTCATTCGGGCATTCGACTTGCGGCGCATGGGCGGCCGATTCCACCCGAACCGCGATGCGCCGCCGCCTATCGTTGATCGTCGGCCGCAACGCGCCGCCGCCCATCCGCTTTCCGCTGCCGCAATCCCAAATAGTGACCACGCGCCGCCGCAACCGTGCCGCCATCGCGCCGCGCCCCGTCTCGCGCCGCGCCGAATCGCCCTATTGTGCGATCAGGCATTGTTTTTGCCGGTGCGACGAGAGTACGATACTGCCGATCAAAAAATAAAGAGCTGATCAAGCAACAGCCGGCCGGCACGCACGCTACGAGGAAACCACCGCGCCCTACGCGCCGGCCGCCGATCAACACGCGCGGCCCTGCCGCGCGTTCGCCGTGCCACCGAATGACAACAAACCGACGAGAATCCGCTGTTTCTCTGCGGCGCGCTTGCGCGTCGCTTGCCGCGCTGGCGCTGCTCGCCGCCTGCACGTCGACGCCCGAGGCGATCCAGCGCAAGACGGGCTGGATGCGCAGCGAGGTCGCGGATTCCTATATCTACGCTTACCCGCTCGTGCTGATGGACGCCGCGAAGGAGGCCGCGACGGCCGACGGCGCGCCGGGCGGCACGCCCGTCAACACGCTGCGCCACGCGCAGGCGCTGCCCGCGCCGGGCTCGGCGAATCCGCCGCTCGCGAGCGTCGACCTGCTCGATTCGTCCGCCTGGCTCGACGTCGCCGACGAGCCGGTCGTCGTCGTGCTGCCCGACACGCGCGGCCGCTATTTCGACGCCCGCGCGCTCGACATGTGGACCAACGTGCTGTGGTCGACCGGCCCGTCGGCGAATCCGCGCTCGGGCGTGAGCCGCGCGCGCGCGGTCGCGTTCGTCGGCGCCGGCTGGGAAGGCGCGCTGCCCGAAGGCGTCACGCGCGTCGACGTGCCCGCGCGCAACGCCTGGCTCGACGTGCGGATTCAGACGAGCGGCGGGCGCGATCTCACCGCCGCCAAGAAGCTGCAGCGCGCGATCCGCGTCGTGCCGCTGTCCGTCTACACGGGCGATGCGCGCGGCGCGTCGCGCGCGGTGCACGCGGGCGCGGCGTCCGCCGATCCGGCGTCGGAGGCCGCTTCGCCCGTTGCGCGGGTCGCGGCGCTCGATCCGCCCGCGTTCTTCTCGCGCGTCGCGCGCGCGTTGCAGGACAACCCGCCGCCCGCCGCCGACGCGCACGCGCAGGAAATCCTCGCCGACATCGGCGTGACGGCGGGCGCGCCCGTGCAATGGAAGGGCGACAAGCTGATCGGCGCGGAGAACGGCGCGGCCGAGGCGCGCGAGCGGCTCGCCGCGCTGCCGCCGAACGTGCTGGCCGCGAACGGCTGGAACTGGCTCGGCGACAGCGCCGGCCGCTACGGCCAGGACTACGCGCTGCGCGCGTACGCGGCGTCGACCCAATTCGGCGCGGCGACGCGCGACGACGAAACCGTCGCCGTCGTGAAGACCGACAGCGCGGGCCGGCCGCTCAACGGCGCGAATCGCTATGTGATCCGCTTCGCGCCGAACGCGTTGCCGCCCGCGCGCGCATTCTGGTCGCTCACGCCGTACACGCCGGACGGCGCGCTGCCCGATCTCGGCCGCGCGCGCCGCTCGATCGGCGAGCGCGACCGGCTGCGCCGCAACCGCGACGGCTCGCTCGAGATCGTCGTGTCCGCGACGCCGCCCGGCAAGGGCTACGCGTCGAACTGGCTGCCCGCGCCGCGCGCCGATTTCGCGCTCGCGCTGCGGCTCTACGCGCCGAAGCGGCAAGCCGCCGACGGCACCTGGCAGCCGCCCGCCGTCGTTCGCAAGTGAACGTTCGCGCGCGCCGTCCGGTCATAAGGCCGGGCGCTGCGCGCGCCGACGCCCGTCTCCCACGCTGCGTCGCGAAAGGCGCAGCGCCTATACTGGCGAAAGCCGGACGCTCCCGTCCCGATTTCCTCGCGGCCGTTCCCACGGCGATTCAGTAATGGCATTCAACAAAGAAACCGTCCAATCGACCTTGCAGAAGCTCGGCGCGGCCGCCCGGTCGCGTCGCGCGAAGCGCGCCGGCATCGGCGTGCTGATTTTTCTCGCCGTGTTCGGGCTGCTGGGCTTCTTCGCGGCGCCGCCGCTGATCCGACACGTCGCCGAGCAGCAGCTGAGCCAGCAGCTCGACCGTCCCGCGACGATCGCGCGCATTGCATTCAATCCTTACACGCTGCGGCTCGAGGCCGACGGCGTCCATGTCGGCGAGCGCGGCGGGCAGGGCGATTTCGTCGACATCGGCAAGCTCGTCGTGCGCGCGTCGTGGTCCTCGCTCGCGCGCCTCGCGCCGATCGTCGACGAAGTGCGGCTCGATCAGCCGCGCCTGCGGATCGTTCGCTACGACGCGCAGCGCTTCAACTTCACCGATCTGGTCGACAAGTTCTCGAAGCCTTCGCCACAGCCGTCGACGAAGCCGGCGCGCTTCTCGGTGTCGAACATCCAGGTCAACGACGGCCGCATCGATTTCGACGACCGGGTGCTGAACGCGAAGCACGTCGTCGACCAATGGTCGCTCGGCGTGCCGTTCATCGCGACGCTGCCGTCGAAGACCGGCATCTTCGTCGAGCCGAAGCTGCGCGCGCGCCTCGACGGCAGCCCGATCGCGCTCGACGGCAAGACGAAGCCGTTCGCGCAGTCGCGCGAATCGTCGATCAACCTGAAGTTCGACGGCCTCGACGTGCCGCGGCTGCTGTCCTATGCGCCGACGAAGCTGCCCGTCGACGTGCGCTCGGGCAAGCTGTCGAGCGACCTCGACGTCAATTTCTCGATGGCGGGCGAGACGCCGTCGCTGCGCGTGTCGGGCACGGTCGATCTGAACGACGCGCAGGTGACGAGCCCCGCGAACGAGCCGCTCTTCGCCGCGCATGCGGTGCACGTGGCGGCCGCGCAGCTCGAGCCGCTGCGCAACGTGCTGCATTTCGACGACATCCGGATCGATCAGCCGGTGGTGTCACTCGCGCGCGACAAGGCGGGCGCGCTGAACGTGATGAAGCTGGCGGGCGGCCCGGCGGGCGCGCCGGCCGCGGCGAGCGCCGCCGCGGCCTCGTCGTCGGCGGCTGCGGCAAAATCCGCGGCGGCATCGGCATCGGCATCGGCATCGGCAGTGGCTTCAGTTTCAGCGGGGGCTTCAGCTTCGTCCGACCCGGCCGCTTCGGCGTCGTCCGCATCCGGCGCGGCTGCATCGGCCGCCGCGCCGGGTCCGGCCGCGTCGAGCGCGGCGAGCGCCGACAAGGAAAAGGCGCAGCCGCTCGACCTGACGATCAAGCGCTTCGCGATCAACGACGGCCAGTTGAACCTGAACGACGCGTCGCTCGCGACGCCCGCCGCGATCTCGCTCACGCACGTCGCGACGACGCTCGCCGATTTCACGCTGGCGGGCAAGACGCCCGCGCGCTACACGCTCGCGACCGACGTCGCGAGCGGCGGCTCGCTGAAGGCCGAAGGCGCGTTCAGCCTCGCCGCGCGGCAGGCCGGCACGAAGCTCGTCGTCGACGCGCTCGCGCTGCCGGTGGTGCAGCCGTACCTCGCCGGCGCGACGTCCGCACGCGTGCTCGACGGCGCGCTCAGCACGTCGATCAACGCGAAGGCGGACTGGTCGAAGACGCCGCTCGACGCGCAGGTGAGCGACAGCGAGCTCGGCCTGAAGTCGCTGAAGATCGCGCTGCCGAACGCGAAGACGCCGGCCGTCGCGTTGCCCGACGCCAGCGTGAAGGTGACGAAGATCGACTTGGCCGCGCGCACCGCCGAGATCGCGAGCGTCGACGCGACGGGCCTCGCGCTCGACGTCGCGCGCCTGCAGAACGGCCAGATCGATCTCGCGTCACTCGTGGGCGAAAGCGGCAAGGCGGCGGGCGCGCGTGCCGCCGCGCGCGGCGCGCAGCCCGCCGCGCCCGCGTGGCGCTACCGGATCGACGAGCTGAACGTGAAGGACGCGAAGGCGAACTTCACCGACCGCTCGACGCCGCGCCCCGTGAAGCTCGCGTTCGCGCCGCTCGCGCTGAACGTCAAGCAGATCAGCGAGGACTTGTCGAAGCCGCTGCCCGTCAGGCTGACGACGACGCTGAACCGCAAGGGCTCGCTCGACGTGTCGGGCAACGTGACGGGCTCGCCGCTGAAGGTCGGCCTGAAGCTGAACGGCAACCGGCTCGACGCGGCCGCGTTCGAGCCGTACTTCGGCAGCATGCTGAACGCGACGGTCGCGAGCGCGCTCCTGAACGCGAAGGGCGATTTGAGCGTCGAGCAGGCGAAGCAGTCGATGAAGGCGTCGTATCGCGGCGACGCGGCGCTCGTCGACGTGCGGATGCTCGACAAGGTGACGTCCGATCCGTTCGCCGGCTGGCGCTCGCTCGCGCTCGCGAACCTGAAGGCGAACTACGACGACGTGCGCGGCACCGACGTCGAGGCGTCGCGCGTGACGTTCTCGAACTTTTACGGCCGCGTGCTGCTCGACGCGCAAGGCAAGCTGAACCTGCGCGAGGTCGTCGCGAAGGAAAGCGGGCCCGCGCAGTCGCTCACGCGTGACGCGAGCGGCAAGGAGCCGGTGCCGCTCACGCCGCAGGCGGCGCCGGAAGTGAAGGCGGCCGTCGCGGCGTCGGCGCTCGAGCCGGCGTCGGCGCCGATGCTCGCGTCGGCGGCTGCATCGGCGCCGGCCGCACCGGCCGCGGGCGCGTCGGCCGCCGCGGCAGCGCCCGCGTCGGGCACCGCCGTCGTGCGCGCGGCCGCGCCGCCGCAGCATCCGGTGCGGCTGCATTTCGGCCAACTGCTGTTGCAAAGCGGCCGCGTCACGTACACCGATAACTTCATCAAGCCGAACTACACGGCGAACCTCGTCGCGATCAAGGGCACGGTCGGCGCGTTCGGCACCGATTCGACGACGCCCGCGCCCGTCGACATCGCCGCGAATCTGGCGGCGAACGGCCCGATCACGATCAAGGGGACGGTGAATCCGCTGATCGAGAAGCCGGCGCTCGACCTGACCGCGACCGCGCACGACATCGAGCTGACCAACCTCACGCCGTACTCGGCGAAGTACGCGGGCTATCCGATCACGAAGGGCAAGCTGAACGTCGATCTGCACTACAAGCTCGACAACGATCAGCTGAGCGCGAACAACCACATCTTCATCGATCAGCTGACGTTCGGCGAGCACGTCGAGAACGACACGGCGACGAAGCTGCCCGTGCGGCTCGCGATCGCGCTCCTGAAGAACTCGCGCGGCGAGATCGACGTGAACGTTCCGGTGTCCGGATCGTTGTCGAACCCGGAGTTCAGCGTCGGCAGCCTGATCTGGCGCGCGGTGCTGAACCTGATCGCGAAGGCCGTCACGTCGCCGTTCACGCTGCTCGCGCACGCGTTCGGCGGCGACGGCGAGGAGCTCGGCTACGTCGAGTTCGAGCCGGGCCTGGCGACGCTGTCCGACGCGTCGCAGAAGAAGCTCGACACGATCTCGAAGATGCTCGCCGAGAAGCCGTCGATCCGCCTCGACCTGATCGGCCGCGTCGATCCGGACAAGGATCTGCCCGGCCTGCGCGCCGCGTACGTCGAGCGGCTCGTCAGGCAGCAGAAGCTGAGGGACGTGGTCGGCCAGGGCGAGAGCGTCGATCCGAGGGCGGTGAAGGTCGATCCCGCGGAATACACGAAGTACCTGACGAAGGCCTACAAGGCCGCCGACTTCAAGAAGCCGCGCAACATGATCGGCTTGACGAAGACGCTGCCCGACGACGACATGAAAAAGGCGCTCGCGGATCACGCGAGCGTCGACGATTCGAGCCTGCGCACGCTCGCGCAGGACCGCGCGGAGGCGGTTCGCCAGTATCTGGAGGGCAAGGTCGATTCGAGCCGGATGTTCATCGTCGCACCGAAGCTCGACGCGAAGGGCATCGAGGACAAGGGGGCGACGACGCGCGTCGATTTCGGCCTGAAGTGACGGCGCGCGACGCCGGCGCGATGCGCGCGGGCGGCGTCGATTCGACGAAGGCGGTGCGGCTCGGTGCGCGCCGCCTTTTTTGTTGCCGCCGTGCTCGCGCGCGGCCCTCGCGCGCGGCGGGCGCGCCGCGTCAGCGCGTCGCCGCGACCGGATCTCGCTTGTCGCGCTCCTTGCGCGCGGCGAGCGGAATGCGCGGATCGTCCCATTCGGTCAGCCACTCGACTTCCTTCGCGGTGAACACCTGACCGTAGTTGCGCAGCGTGTACTGCAGCGCGTCGATGATGTGATGACGAATGATCTCGGGCGTGCGCGCGTCGTCGAGCACGCATCGGAAGGCTTCCAGCGTGGCCATCGTGATGCTCCGGATAAGGACGATCTTCTTATCGCATGACAATAGTCCGCAGCCAACCTCGAAAAAAAATCGCCCGGCGGGCCGGACGTGCGGGCGTCGCGGCGGGCGTCGGGCGGCAAGCCGCCGCAGTGGGCGGGCGGCGGACGCGCTGATGTGCGCAGCGCGGTGTTCGGATTAGACGAACCGGGTGGTTCGGATCGGGCGGGCGCGCCGGCCGCCTGCGGCGGCGGCCGGCGCGCCCGCGCCGCTCCGCGCTGTCAGCGATCGAGGCCGAGGCCCGGCAGCACGCGCGTGCCTTCGAGCGCGACCGCGTGCAGCAGGCGCGGCTCGAGGCCGAGCGAGCGCAGGATCGTCGGCGCGACTTGCGTCGTCAGCACCGGCGCGTCGATCGTGCGGCCCTGATGGAAGCCCGCGTACGACACGACGAGGCCGAGATGGCTGTCGTCCGGCGCGTTGCCGCCGTGCTCTTCATCCTTCTTCTTGCTCGACGTGTAGATCACGCCCGGGTTCGGTTGCACGACGATGTCGGGCGTGCGGCCCTGCGCCGGATTGCCGAAGCGCTCGGCGACGCTCGCGCCGGACAGGATGTACGCTTGCGGGCCGTCCGCGCAGATCCCCGGCGCGTTGCAGCCGAGGTTCGCCTTCAGCTTCGCGACGACCGCGTTCAACTGGCTCTGGTCGCGCAGCCAGACGAGGCCGACGTCGTCGGTCTGCACGAAGCCCGTGCCGACGAGGCCCGTGCCGTCGTTCAGGTTGCCCGACGCCGTGTTGTTCTGGCCGAAGTTGCCGTTCGGGTCGAGGAAGTTGTTCGCCTCGAGGAGCGCCGTCAGCGTGTCGCCGTTCTTCACGAGCTTCGTGTGATCGGCCGGCGACTGGCCGTGCTTCGCGGTGACGATCACGACGGTCGAATCGTACAGGCCGCGCTGCTTGAGCTCGGAGACGATGCGGCCGAGCGAGCCGTCGACGTACGCGATCGCGTTCGCGACATCCGGCCCCGGCGTGAAGCTCGCGTCGAGATAGCCGCCGCCCGATGCGACGGTCGCCTTCTGCGCGACCGACAGCGTCTGGAAGTTCGTGCCGAACACGGTCGGCACGGGCGCGGCCGCGGTGCCCGTGGAGTTCTTGCCGTCGATCTGGTTGACGATCGCCTGCACGTGATAGTTGTCGAACTTCTCGGTGTGCGTGTAGATGTCGGTGTAGTTGCTGTTCGTCGCCGGATCGATCGAGTTGATCTCGGTGCGCGCGAGGTCGTCGACGCCCTTGCCCGACGGGCCGTTCACCCAGTCGTAGCCCCACGCGTGCTTGTCCGCCCAAGCGGTGTGCGAGCCGCGGATGTGCTCCTTGACGACTTCGAACAGCGTATTCGTCTTCACGTAATTGTGCGGGTAGACGCTCATGCACTGGCCGTTCACGCGCGCATGCGGGATCGCCTGCGGGTTGAATGCGCCGCCGCCGTCGAGATGCGTGAGCGCGCCGCCGTTCTGCGCGTCGATGCCGGTGGTCTCGTCGAACACGACGTTCCAGCCTTGCTTGCCCGAGCACGTCGTATCCGACGGCGCGTACAGCGTGCGGTCGTACGACACGTCGTAGAAGAGGCCCGCGCTCTTCGGCGAGCCGCCCGTCACGAGCGCGGCGAGGCCCGGGAACGAATCCGACAGGCCCGGCGTGTGCGCGTTCGTGTACGTGACGCCCGATTTCGCGAGCAGCGCGAGGTTCGGGCACGTGTTCGCGCCGACGCAGCGCGCGAGGTCCTGCTCGTGCAGGCCGTCGACGCTGATGAGCAGCACGTGCTTCGCGTCGAGAGGGCGGCGATCGTGATCACGATCCTGCGCGGTGGCGGCCGAAGCCGCGCTCGCGAACGCGAGCGCGCCGGCGCCGAGCCACGCGCCGATTTCGAAGGACTTACTGTTGAGTTTCATCGTTGACCTCGTCGTTAGGACTGGCATACCCACACCCGGGGCTGCAATCTGCACGCGGATTGCGAACGTGTCGTGACGCGCCGCTTTCGTTTGTCTGTCGACGCGCGGCACGACGCGCGGCGCAAGCGAGACGGGCAGGGCGGCGAAGTTGTGAGAATTTGTTTCCGGGCGGGCGGCGCATCGGCGGCCGGGAGGGCGTTCGGGATCGGTGCAATGGGGCGCGGCGGCGCATTCGAGCGCGCGGGCCGATGTGCCCGGGGAGATCGCGTCGCGCACGCCCGCTCTTTGCGACGAGCGGGCGGCCGTTCAGCGCCCGACGGATGCGGCTCGCGCCGGGCGTCGTCAGGGATCGGACGAGCGATCGATTGCGAAGGATGCTTGATCGATCGCGGCGGATGCGCCGCGACGCATGCGAAACTTCGTGTCGCGAGGCGCTTTCGGCGCGTTGTTCGTCGAGGTCATTGCATCGGGGCCGATCGGGAATCCGCGGCATTGCGGCGAAGCGGCGCGCGGCCGGCGCATCCGGCGCATCCGTCGCAGACGGAGAACGGCGAACTATGTCACCGGGATGGATGCGTGCGCAACGATCGCATGTCGCGCGTCGCGCCTCTTGCGCCGATGTCGCGCAGCACGATGCCCGGCGCACCGCACGACGCAACGCGCGCCGCGCGCAAACGCGATCGCGCGCGAGCGCTCAGCTCGGCTGCGAGTTTTGCAGGACGATCCGGTAGCCGTCCGGATCTTCAAACGTCACGCCTTCGCGATCCCAGTACGGATTTTCCGAAGGGAGCGGCACGGCGCCGTATGCACGCATGCGCTCGACGGCCTCGGTCCATGCGCCGCGATCGGGCAGATAGAAGACGAGCAGATGCTCGGCGGTCGGTGCGCGCGCAACCGTCACGCCATGCTGATGCGTGAATTCGATTTGCCACGGATAGCCGGCGCGGCCGACGATCGCGCCGTCGAAGCCTTCGTGATTCTCGAAGCGGGCGACGACGTCGAAGCCGAGCGCCTTTGTGTAGAAGCGGACGAGCGAGTCGATGTCGTTGGTCGGTCGGGCAACGCGCAGGACGGGTGGATTCATCACGGCACTCCTGTATTAGAGGATTCGACGAGAGCAAGGATGCGGAGCTGCGTTTTCAGCATAGGTCGAAAATGCGCCGCGGGCCCTGCATGACGTCACCGTGCGCGTCGCGCGACGCTCGCGGCGTTTACTTCGCGGTTTCGTCGAGGCCGCGCTGCAACAGTTCGGTCAACAATCCGGTCATCCCGTCCGGATGCGCTGCGGCCCGCTCGTTCAGGTGCGCGACGAGTTCGATGTTGAGCTTGCAGGCGAACGGCACCAGGCCCTGCGCCAGTTCGAGCCTGCGCCGCTCGCGGCGGTCGGGCGCAGCTTCGGAGCCCTTGCCGAAGCGCGCGGATGTCGACTGCTTCATCGCGTGCGTCAGCTTCAACGCCTTGTTTTTTTCGAGATCGGTTTTCTTCATGGCCATTGCGTTCACCTCTTGCGGGAAAGGATGCGATTGTACGCATTGCCGCGCGGCGCGGATATCGATTGCGGCCTCGTCGGGAGCTGCGTTGAGCGGATGCCGCGTGCGATGCGGCGGCGCGCTCCGGGCGCGGATGGGTGGCCTCGGGGTGGCGGCTCCGGTGCGTTCTTGCAGACGGGCGTGCGCGGCGTTGTGCGGGAACGTCGTTGCGACGATGGGCGCTGCGGCCTATCCTTCGCGTCGCTGCCGGAATTCGTTTCCGACAGTCGAACGCCCGCGACTCTGAGTTCGTCTGCGGCAAGCCGCGAACCGCGAACCGCGAACCGCGAGCCGCGAGCCGCGAGCCGCGAACCGCGAACCGCGAACCACGAACCACGAACCACGAACCACGGACTGATAACCGAGAACCGAGAACCGCAATCGGCGAACCGCAATCGGCGAACCGCAAGCGCTGAGCCGCGCGCCGCGCGCCGTAATCCGTGAGCCACGCACCGCGCGCCGATCGGCACGCACCGCCCGCTGTCCGCGAATCGCCCGGCGAGCCACGCGCGTTTGCCGATACAATGCGGCAGCAAATCGTATGACCGACCTGATCCGATCCATGGGCAATCCCTCCCGGGCCTTTCTGCTGGGCCCTCTGCTGAAGGGCGTCTCGCGCTCCTTCTATCTGACGCTGCGCGTGCTGCCGGAAGGCATGCGCGACCCGATCGGCCTCGCGTACCTGCTCGCGCGCGCGGCCGACACGATCGCCGACACGTCGCTGATCCCGCCCGCGCAGCGGCTCGAACTGCTGCTGTCGCTGCGCGCGCAGGTGAACGGCACGCCCGATCCGGGCGCGCTCGCGCGGATCGCGGGCGAAGTCGCGGGGCAGCAGATGCAGTCGGACGAGAAGACGCTGCTCGAATCGCTCGGCCCCGCGCTCGCGGTGCTGTCGCAACTGAGCGCGCCTGATCGCGATGCGGTGCGCGGCGTCGTGACGACGCTCACCGAAGGGATGGAGTTCGATCTGTGCACGTTCCCGGACGAATCGTCGGGGCGGATCGCCGCGCTGCGCGAATGGCCGGAGCTCGATCGCTACACGTATCTCGTCGCCGGCTGCGTCGGCGAGTTCTGGACGAAGATGACGTGCGCGCATTTGCCCGGCCTGCTGACCGAGCGCGAGGACACGATGGCCGCGCGCGGAATCCGCTTCGGCAAGGCGCTGCAGATGACCAACGTGCTGCGCGATTGCGGGAAGGATCTGCGGATCGGCCGCTGCTACCTGCCGCAGGCGATGCTCGACGAATACGGTTTGCGCGCGGGCGATCTGCTGCGGCCGGACGCGTCGCTGCGCGCGCGGGCGCTGATGCATGCGCTCGTGCGCAGGGCGCTCGAGCATTTTCGCGCGGGCATCGATTACACGTTCGCGATTCCGCGCCGCGCGCCGCGCTTGCGGCTCGCCTGCCTGTGGCCGATCGTGATCGGGCTGAAGACGCTGGCGCTGCTCGCGTCGAACGATGCGTGGCTCGATCCGGCGCGCGCGTCGAAGGTGCGGCGCGGCGATGTCTACCGGATCATCGCGTATTCGCTGCCGCTCGCGATGTCGAACGGGGCGCTGCGTGCGTGGCTCGACCGGCTGGTCGCGGATGTCGAGGCGCGGCTCGTGGCGTGAGGGCCGGCGCTCGCGCGAGCGCGTCCATGCTCGCGCTTCGCATCGCGCAACGAGAAAGAAGAGGGGGCGCGTGTTGCCGATTTTCAGCGTTCCGCAGCGGGTCTTGCTCGTTGCCCCGTCGCCTCGTTGCCCCGTCGCAGCTTGCCCGGTCCGTCCGCCGAACGTCGGTTCAACGCTCAGGCCCGGGCATTCGTTTCGCACCTGTCATGCAATCGCATGCGATTCATGACGCCACATCGCGTCTCGCCTCATTCATGCCCGATACGCCCGCACTGCCCGAGTTGATTGCAGCGTTAAGCGAACGCGGAATCGACTTGTCCGGAGCCAACGTTCGAAATGGCGGCTATGGCGACTCGGAGGAGTCGTCCGCCATGCTCATTGCATTGATAGCGGCTAGGGTGAAGCGCTGCACGTCCAGCCTGCTGTGGTCGTGGGAATTTGACGGCGAACGCCTGCCGCGGGAAGGGGACATCGAAATCGTTCTGGATTTTCGCAATCGTCCCGTTCTGCTGCTACGGACGACGAAAGTCGAGATCGTGCCGTTCGAGAAAGTCTCCGGCGAGTTCGCGGCGGCAGAAGGAGAAGGCGACCGCTCGCTCGAATGCTGGCGCGTGGAGCACTGGCGGTTCTTCGGCAAGGAGTGTGAGCGCATAGGGCGGCAGCCTGTCGCGTCAATGCCGCTCGTTTGCGAGACATTCGATGTGATCGCCGATTTGGGGCGATAAGCGCGATTCGATTGCCGCGGGCCCGCAGGCAGACATGCGCCGGGTGGTTTCCATGGATCGTCGTTTCCGACCGAACACGGGCGATTTGCCCCGTGTCCTCGCGCGATCCGCGATGCGCCCTTTTAAGGACCGTTTAATTCCGAGTCTGCTATAACGATCGCGCGGCGGCCTCGCACGCTGGGCGGCCGCGCGAACGGCGGGCGATTCGGCGAACCGCGTTGCGCGTGCGACTTGAAATCCGGCGCCGAATCGCCACCTATGCGCCGATCGACTTCGATCATCGGCAATCCGACCAAGAGGAAATCACGATGCGTCTTCTGCTCGCCTTGCTGCTGCCCTGGCTGCAGTTCTTCACGATCGGCCGCCCGTTCGCGGGCATCATCTGCCTGATCCTGCAAATCACGTTGATCGGCTGGCTGCCCGCCGCGATCTGGTCGGTGTACGCGCTCAGCCAGTACAAGACCGACAAGAAGATCGAGGAGGCGCTCGGCCGGCGTTCGTGATCGCGCGGCGTGCGCGTTTTCGCGCATTGTCGCGAGGCGGAGTGCATAGCTTGGACAGCCGATAGGGCGGACGCGGCGCGCAATTTTCCGGCGCGTCGCGCCCGCCGCATCGTCATGTCACGGCTTCGATCGTCGATTGCACCGACGTTGCGCGATATGGTCGTCGCGGCGCATCGCGCGGCGGCGCGTTTATCGCGCGCTTATCGCGGCGGCATCGTTGTGGAAGCGCTTTGCATGGCGTCACCGCGTTGCATTGAGGCGCGGTGCGGCGGCGACGCATCACGGCAAGCATCGCCGCCGCGCTGCCTCGCAGCCCGAACGAGCCGCACGATGCCCGATGCACGACGCACGACGCACGACGCACGATGCCGCATCGCGCGGCGTCCTCTCATTTCCGCTCCCGCTCACTTCACGGCGAACAGCGTCGCATACATGAACAGCTTGAACGCATAACCGAGCGTCACCGCGCCGGCGACGCCGCCCATCCACAGCAGTCCGAACCACATCCAGCCCGGCAGCCGCGTGCCGCGCGCGGCGGCGTGCGCTTCAGTGGTGGTAGTAATGCTGGTCTTCATGGCGGACCTTTCCACGGAACACCCAATAACCCATCGTCGTGTACGCGAGGATGATCGGGATGATGACGGCCGCGCCGATCAGCGTGAACATCTGGCTCGAACGCGGCGCGGCGGCTTCCCACAGCGTCACGCTTTGCGGAATCGCATACGGCCACAAGCTCACGAGCAGACCGACGTAGCCGAGGAACACGAGCGCGAGCGCGAGCACGAACGGCACGGTGTCGTGGCGCTCGCGCACCGCGCGGCGCATCAGCACCGCGCAGCCGGCGACGAGGAACGGCACCGGCAGCAGGCGCCAGAACAGGCCCGACGCGAACCAGCGCTGCGCGATGCTCGGGTCCTGCAGCGGCGTCCACAGGCTCACGACCGCGATGAAGCCGAGCAGCACGACGGTGAGCGGCCACACGACGCGATGCAGGCGGCGCTGCAGATCGCCTTCCGTCTTCGCGACGAGCCAGCAACAGCCGAGCAGCGCATAGGTTGCGATGAGGCCCAAGCCCGTCAGCAGGCTGAACGGCGTGAGCCAGCCGAACGCGTCGCCGGCAAAGCGGCCGCCGTCGACCGGAATGCCCTGCAGGAACGCGCCGAGCGCCACGCCCTGGAAGAACGTCGCGCCCGTCGAGCCGCCGATGAACGCGAGATCCCACAGGTGCTTCGTGCGGCGCGCCTTCGCGCGGATCTCGAACGACACGCCGCGAAAGATCAGGCACACGAGCATGAACACGAGCGGCAGATAAAGCGCCGAGAGCACGGTCGAATAGACGATCGGGAACACCGCGAAGAGCCCCGCGCCGCCGAGCACGAGCCACGTCTCGTTGCCGTCCCACACGGGCGCGACGGTGTTCATCATCAGGTCCCGCTCCTTTTCGGCGGGAAAGAACGGAAACACGATGCCGATGCCCAGATCGAAGCCGTCGAGCACGACGTACATGAACAGGCCGAGTGCGATGATCGCGGCCCAGATTACGGTGACATCCATTTGCTAACCTCGCTTGGCTTTTTGGCGCGCCGGCTTCACGCGGCGTCGATCAACTGGTTCGCGGCCGACAGCGGGCGGCGGGCGGTGCGGTCGGCTCGCGCGTCGTGCGCGTCGTCGGGCGTGTCGCCCGGCAGCGCGGGGCCCTTCTTCATCAGCTTCAGCATGTAGTACGCGCCCGTGCCGAACACGAGGAAGTAGACGACGACGAACGTCATCAGCGATACGCTGACCTGCTGCGTCGACAGCGGCGACACCGCGTGCGACGTGCGCATCACGCCGTACACGACCCACGGCTGGCGGCCCACTTCGGTCGTCACCCAGCCGGCGAGCAGCGAGACGAAGCCCGTCGGGCCCATCGCGAGCGCGAACTGGTGGAACCATTTCGCTTCGTAGAGGCGCCCGCGCCGGCGCAGCAGCCACGCGGCGGCGGCGAGGCCGATCATCGCGAAGCCGAGCCCGACCATCACGCGGAAGCTCCAGAACACGACGGTCGAATTCGGGCGATCCTCGGGCGGGAACGACTTCAGCCCGCGGATCTCGCCGTCCCAGCTATGCGTGAGGATCAGGCTGCCGAGGTGCGGGATCGACACCGCGTAGCGCGTCGTTTCCGCCTTCATGTCGGGGATGCCGAACAGGTTCAATGCGGTGCCGCTCTGCTCGGTTTCCCACAGGCCCTCGATCGCGGCGAGCTTCGCGGGCTGGTGGCGGAGCGTGTTGATGCCGTGCTGGTCGCCGATCACGGCCTGCAGCGGCGCGAGCACGAGCAAGAGCCACAGCGACATCGAGAACATCTTCTTCACGGCCTTGTCGCGGCGGCCCTTCAGCAGGTGCCACGCGGCCGTCGCGGCGACGACGAGCGCGGCGACGATGAACGCCGCGAGCGCCATGTGCGCGAGCCGGTACGGAAACGACGGGTTGAAGATGATCGCGAACCAGTCGGTCGGCACGACCTGGCCGTCGACGATCTCGAAGCCCTGCGGCGTCTGCATCCAGCTGTTCGACGCGAGAATCCAGAACGTCGAGATGATCGTGCCGATCGCGACCATCAGCGTCGCGCCGAAGTGCGCGCGCGGGCTCACGCGGTTCCAGCCGAACAGCATGATGCCGAGGAAGCCCGCTTCGAGGAAGAATGCGGTCATCACTTCGTACATCAGCAGCGGGCCGGTGACGGAGCCGGCGAAGCTCGAGAAGCCGGACCAGTTCGTGCCGAACTGATAGGCCATCACGACGCCGGACACGACACCCATGCCGAACGCGACGGCGAAGATCTTCGACCAGAAGAGGCAAAGGTTTTTGTAGTACGCCTTGCTGGTCTTGAGCCATCGGTATTCGAGCACGGCGATGAAGCTCGCGAGCCCGATGCTCAGCGCGGGAAAGACGATATGGAAGGAGACGGTGAATGCGAACTGCACGCGGGCCAGATCGAGGGCCGAAATAGCGGTTTCCATGCGGGTAGACCGAAGCTGACGACACCCGCCGGCGGGGCTGCCGGCGGCCCCTGCGCCGCGCGTGCAAGGCCGCGGCTGAAGAGTCGGTTCGGAGTATGGCGCTGCATGTTGCGGTGCGAAATGCGCCAACTCGTCGCAGATGTCCAGCGCCGCCGCGCGGTTGGTCGACTTAAATCGTTGATTGGTATCAAGTTTGAAGCGCTTTTGTGTGATAGCGCGGGGCGCGTCGGGTTGACGCGCCTGCGGCAATTGACCGCGCTGCGATTGCGCGGCCGGCGCGGCGCGAGCGCGCTGACGACGCGAACTGCCGGCAGTTCGCGTTCGGGCAGGTGGGCGGCGTGAGCGCGAGCCAGGCATCGACGGCGAGCGCGCTCGGCAGCGCGGCGCTCGGCACGGCGCTCGGCGCGGCGGCGGGCGCGGCACGGCGCTCGGCGCGGGAGCCGGCCTTCTCGCGGGCGGCGTGGTTGGCGCGGGCACCGCGCAGGGCTCGGCGTACGAAGTGCAGCGCCGCTACGACTATGCGTACATGCAATGCATGTACGCGGCGGGCGACCGCGTGCCGGTGCCGGGCGGCGCGCGGCGCGGCGGTTATGGCTACGGAGGCTACGGAGGCGGCGGCTACGCGCCGGACGCGCCGCCGCCGCCGCCCGGCATGCCGCCGCCACCGCCGCCGGGTGCGTACTGAGCGGCGTGCGGCGGGATCTGAGCGGCTCCGGCCGTCGGCATGCGCTGCCTGCCGGAGGTCGCGCCGGGCGCGGCGGCGCCACGGCTCGGCGGGCGAGAAGGCCGGCTCTCGCGCCGACCTCGCCGCGCCGGTCGTTCGTTCGCCGCACGCCGTTTCGCGCCGCCGCGCTCAGCGGCGCGCGGACGATTTGCGTACACTCGGAGTTTCGCTTCGCCGCGCGCGAGCGCCGGCGCTTCTTCGACGAGACTCCGACGGGAACCCAGATGATCGATTTACGCAGCGATACCGTGACGCGCCCGAGCGCGCCGATGCTGGCCGCGATGACGGCCGCCGAAGTGGGCGACGACGTGTGGGGCGACGATCCGACCGTCGCGCGTCTGCAGGCCGCCGTCGCGGAGCGCGCGGGCAAGGAGGCGGCGCTGTTCTTTCCGAGCGGCACGCAGAGCAATCTCGCCGCGCTGATGTCGCATTGCGAGCGCGGCGACGAGTACATCGTCGGCCAGGCCGCGCACACGTACAAGTACGAAGGCGGCGGCGCGGCGGTGCTCGGCAGCATCCAGCCGCAGCCGATCGAGAACGCCGCTGACGGCACGCTGCCGCTCGAGAAGATCGCGGCCGCGATCAAGCCGATCGACGATCACTTCGCCCGCTCACGCCTCTTCGCGCTCGAGAACACGATCGGCGGCAAGGTGTTGCCCGCGGGCTACGTCGACGAAGCGGTCGCGCTCGCGCGCAGCCGCGGGCTCTCGACGCATCTCGACGGCGCGCGCGTGTGCAACGCGGCCGTCGCGTCGGGCCGCCCGATCGCCGAGCTGTGCGCGCCGTTCGATTCGATTTCGATCTGCTTTTCGAAGGGGCTCGGCGCGCCGGTCGGCTCGGTGCTCGTCGGCAGCCGCGCGCTGATCGACCGCGCGCACCGCTGGCGCAAGGTGCTCGGCGGCGGCATGCGGCAGGCGGGTGTGCTCGCGGCCGCGTGCCTGTATGCGCTCGAGCACAACGTCGAGCGCCTCGCCGACGATCACGCGAACGCCGAGCGCCTCGCGCAGGGGCTCGCGCGGATCGAGCCGGTGAAGGTGCTGTCGCAGGCGACGAACATGGTGTTCGCGCAGATCCCCGAGGCCGATTGCGCGCCGCTCGAAGCGTGGCTGAAGGAGCGCGGCATCCTCACGCAGATGCTGTATTCGTCGCGCTTCGTCACGCACTGCGACGTGTCGCGCGACGACATCGACACGGCCGTCGCCGCGATCAGCGCGTACTTCGCGCGTTCGCGCGCCTGACGGACGCGGGCCGCGCGGTCGCGGCGGCCGTCGCCCCGGCGGCGTGCGGCGGCGCGAGCAGTTGCCGCGCGGCCTCGACGACCCGCGACGACAGCGATTCCATCTTCGGCGACTGCACCGTCCACGCGTGCCAGTACAGCGACACGTCGGTCGAATGCGCGGGCGCGAGATCGACGAGCCCTTGCTCGGCGGGCGAGCCGGGGCCGAGCAGCAGCTCGGGCACCATCGCATAGCCGAGCCCGTGCCGCACGGCCGCGAAGTGCGCGTGCGTGCCCGGCACGTAATGGCACGGAAACGCGCCGTCCGGCAGGCCGAGCTTGTCCCTCAGAAACGACGACTGCAGCGTGTCGCGCCGGCCGTGCGCGACGACGGGCGCGTCGCGCGCGCTCTCGCGCGTCAGGCCGTGCGGAAACCAGCGCGCGGCGAATTCCCGCGCGGCGATCAGCCGGTAGCGCATCGTGCCGAGCGGCTTCGCGAAGCAGCCGCGCATCGGCTTGCTCTGCGTCGTCACGCAGCCGATCGCCATCCCGCTTTCGAGCAGCGCGAACGTGTGATCCTGATCCTCGACGATCAGCTCGAACAGCATCCGCTCGCCCGCGAGCACCGACGTCAGCGCGGGCAGGAACCACGACCCGAGGCTGTCCGAATTGAGCGCGATCGCAACCGCGATCGTCGAGCCGCGCTCCGCGTCGAGATCGGCCTGCAGATCCGCCTGCAACAGCGCCATGCGGCGCAGGTGCTGCAGCACGCGCTGGCCGGCGGCCGTCGGCCGGCACGGCCGCGTGCGCAGCAGGAGCGGCGCGCCGAGGCTCGTCTCGAGCGCGCGCACGCGCTGCGTGACGGCCGACGCGGTCACGTGCAGCCGGGCCGCCGCCTGCTCGAAGCTGCCGGTATCGGCAACGGCGACGAGCGCCGCCGCCTGTTTCGGATCGATCGTCATCTATGAATCGCGTTGCGCCGGCGAAACCGGCTTCCTAAATAAAATTTAGCGTAATCAACTTAAGCTAAATATTGTACCGATGTCTGTGTCCTCCCCGGACAATGCGCGCGTGCGCATCGTGCACTGCAACATTCGCACGACGCCGCACGCCGCATCTGCAAAGGAAGGATTTCGACATGACCGATTACACGCCGAACACGTCGCGGCAGGCCGCGCCGACGCCACCGCAGGAGCCCGCGCCGCGGCGCCGCCGCTATTTCCGCACGCTCGCGGGCCTCGTGCTCGGCGCGGCGATCGCGGGCGGCGCGGTCGGCACGTGGACGCTGCAGCGCATCTGGACGCAGTTGCCGTCCGTCGAGCCGCTCTCCGTCTACCGGCCGGCGCTGCCGCTGCGGATCTTTTCGCGCGACGGCGAGTTGCTCGCCGAATACGGCGTCGAGCGCCGCGAGTTCGTGCCGCTCGAACGCATCCCGCCGCTCGTGCGCCACGCGCTGCTCGCCGCCGAGGACGCGCAGTTCTACACGCACGGCGCGGTCGACATCGGCGGCCTCGCGCGCGCGACGTTCGCGAACGTCGTCACCGGCCAGCCGGGGCAGGGCGGCAGCACGATCACGATGCAAGTCGCGCGCAATTTCTTTCTCACGCGCGACAAGGTGCTGAGCCGCAAGCTCGCCGAGATCCTGATGTCGTACAAGCTCGAGCGCGCGTACAGCAAGGACAAGCTGCTCGAGCTGTACATGAACGAGATCTATCTCGGCGAGCGCGCGTACGGATTCGCGGCCGCCGCGTCGGTCTACTTCGGCAAGCCGCTCGATGCGCTCACGCCCGGCGAGGCGGCCGTGCTCGCCGGCTTGCCGAAGGCGCCGTCCGCGTTCAATCCGGTCGTCAATCCGGCGCGCGCGACGACGCGCCGCAACTACGTGCTCGGCCGCATGCGCGCGCTCGGGTATCTCGACGAAGCCGCATACCGGCAGGCCGCCGGCGCGCCGATCGCGCTCGCGACCACGCCGCCGCCCGGCATCGTCGCCGCGCCGTACGTCGCGGAGCGCGCGCGGCGGATGATGGTCGAGCGTTTTCATGACGATGCATATACGCTCGGCCTCGACGTGACGACGACGATCGCGATGCGCGATCAGCGCGCGGCCGAGGCGGCGCTCGCGCGCGGCCTCACGCGCGGCGGCCGGCGCGACGCGAAGGACGCGCTCGAGGGCGCGCTCGTGTCGGTCGACGCGGCGACGGGCGACATCCTCGCGCTCGCGGGCGGCGCGGATTTCGCGCGCAATTCGTTCGACCACGCGCTGCAGGCGTACCGGCAGCCCGGCTCGAGCTTCAAGCCGTTCGTCTACTCGGCCGCGCTGGAAAAGGGCATGTTCCCCGGCGTGCTCGTCGACGACGCGCAACGCACGCTGTCGCGCGAGGAGACGGGCGCGAACCCGTGGCGGCCGCGCAATTTCGGCAACAACTACGAAGGCTTCATTCCGGTGCGGCGCGGGCTGATGCGCTCGAAGAACCTCGTCGCGGTCAGCCTGATGCAGGCCGCGCAGCCCGACTTCGTGCAGCAGCACGCGGCTCGCTTCGGCTTCGAGCCGCAACGCAATCCCGCGTCGCTGCCGCTCGCGCTCGGCGCGGGCGCGGCGACGCCGCTGCAGATCGCGAGCGCGTACGCGGTGTTCGCGAACGACGGCGTGCGCATGGAGCCGCGCCTGATCGAATCGGTCCGGCAGCGACACGGCGGCGTGCTGTTCGACGCGCAGCCGGCAACCGGCGTGCGCGTCATTTCGGAGCGCAACGCATTCGTGATGGACGACATGCTGCGCGACGTCGTGCGTCACGGCACCGCGCGCCGCGCGCTCGCGCTGAATCGTTCCGACGCGGCGGGCAAGACCGGCACGTCGAACGGCTCGAAGGACGTCTGGTTCGGCGGCTATTCGTCGGGCGTCGTGTCGGTCGTGTGGATGGGCTACGACGCGCCGCGCAGCCTCGGCCGCGCGACGGGCTCGTCGCTCGCGCTGCCTGTGTGGGTCGACTACATGAAGACCGCGATCGGCGGCCGCAAGGCGATCGACCGGACGCCGCCCGCGGACGTCGTGCTCGTCGACGGCGATTTCGTCTACGCCGAAGCCGCGAGCGGCAAGTGCACGCCGCCGCTGCCGCCGTTCGTTCGCAGCCCGTTCGCGTGCGACGCGGTGCGCCGTGCGCCGGCGGCCGCCGGCGCGCCGGCCGCCGCGCTGGCGGGCGCGTCGACGCCGCCCGCCGTCGACGCGGCTGAACGCGCGCGCGTGCTCGAACTGTTCCGCACGGAAGACTGACCGAGGGCACGCATGCATACGCTCTACCTGATCGCGATCGTCGCGGAAGCGATGTCGGGCGCGCTGATGGGCATGCAGCGCGGGATGGACCGCTTCGGCCTCGCGCTCGTCGGCGCGGTGACGGCGCTGGGCGGCGGCACCGTGCGCGACGTGCTGCTCGGCCGTTATCCGCTCACCTGGGTCGCGCATCCCGAATACCTGCTGCTGACGCTCGCGGCGGCGACCTTCGCATCGATGACGGCGACGCACGTCGCGCGGCTGAAATCGCTGTTCACCACGGTCGACGCGCTCGGGCTCGCGGCGTTCTCGATCATCGGCTGCGACGTGGCGGCGACCGTCAACGACAGCCCGGTCGTGATCGTGCTCGCGGGCGCGATCACCGGCGTTTGCGGCGGGATGCTGCGCGACCTGCTCTGCAACGAGATGCCGCTCGTGCTGCGCAAGGAGCTGTACGCGAGCATCGCGTTGCTGACGGGCGGGCTGTATGTCGGCATGACGACGATCGGCGTCGCGCAAGGCATCGCGACCGTCGTCGCGCTGATCGCGGGATTCTCGGTGCGGATGCTCGCCGTGCGCCGCGGCTGGCGGCTGAAGGCGTTTCACGCGGCGGACGCGGGCTGAGGCCCGCGCCGCATGCGCGCGGCCCGCTCATGCGGGCACGATGACGGGCGCGACGCCGTCGCCCGCGTCGACGAGGCGCACGCGAAAGCCGTAGCAACGCTCGATCGCATCGGGGCGCAATACGTCGGCGGGCGCGCCGTCGGCGACGATCGCGCCGTCCGCGAGCATCGCGATGCGATCCGCGTGGCGCGCGGCGAGATTCGGATCGTGGACGATCGTCAGCACGCCGATGTTCCAGTCGCGCGACAGGCGTCGGACCGTGTCGAGCAATTGATGCTGGTGCGCGAGATCGAGCGCGGCGGTCGGTTCGTCGAGCAGCAGGTAGCGCGGCGCGCGCGCTGCGTCGCCGGACGGCCAGAGCTGCGCGAGCACGCGCGCGAACTGCACGCGCGCGAGCTCGCCGCCCGACAGCGTCGTCACGTCGCGCGCGTCGAGCGCCGAAGCGCCCGCCAGCGCGAGCGCCTGTGACGCGATCTCGTTGTCCTCGCGCGCGGGCGCGCCGGTGCGGCGCGTGTGCGGATAGCGGCCGAGCAGCACGACGTCGAGCGCGCTGAACGCAAACGCGGGCTGCGACGCTTGCGGAAGCACGGCGCGCAGCCGCGCGAGACGCGGGGCGTCGATCCGGCCAAGCGGCTCGCCGTTCAGCGTGACGTCGCCGCGCACGGTCGCGCCGCGCGCGCCGCCGCCCGTCGACAAGTCGCCCGCGAGCACCTTGAGCAGCGTGCTCTTGCCTGCGCCGTTGCGCCCGAGCAGTGCGGTGACGCGGCCGGGCGCGATCCGGACCGACAGGTCGTGAAGGATCACGCCGCCGGCGCGTGCGACGTGAAGGCGATCGGCGATCAGCATGGCGTTCGATGCGGCGTCGAAGTGCGATTCGATATAGCCGATCGCAAAGCGGCGCGTAAATTCACCTTCGAGATCATATCGATGTGACAAATCGACCGGCGCGCGAAGAGGCGTGCGACATGCCGACCATGAAATCTCATGCACATCCTACGCCCCCAGTGCGCCGCGCCGCTTCCACAGCAGCGCGAGAAAGAACGGCGCGCCGATCAGCGCGGTCAGGATGCCGAGCGGAATCTCCGCCGGCGCGGCGAGCGTTCGCGCGGCGAGATCGGCGGTGACCGCGATCAGCGCGCCGAGGAGCGCCGCGCCCGGCATCGCGATCCGCTGATCGGGGCCGGCCGCGAGGCGCACGCAATGCGGCGCGACGAGCCCGATGAAGCCGATCGCGCCGGTGCACGACACGAGCGCGCCGACGCACATCGCGGTTCCGACGAGCACGCGCCGCTTCACGCGCTGCACCGGCACGCCAAGATGCAGCGCTTCGGTTTCGCCGAGTTGCAGCGCGTTCAGCGCGTGCCGCTCGCGCGCGAGCAGCGCGCAGCCGGCGAGCGCGAACGGCGCGACGGCGGCGATCGCGCGCCACTGCGCGCCGCCGACGCTGCCGAGGCTCCAGAACGTCAGCGAGCGCAATTGTGCGTCGTCGGCGACATACGTGAGTAGTCCGATCGCGGCGCCGGCGAGCGCGTTGATCGCGATGCCCGCGAGCAGCAGCAGCGGCAGCGCGAGCCGGCCGCGCGAGACGGCGAGCCGGTAGACGAGCGCCGCAACGGCGAGCGCGCCGCCGAATGCGGCGACGGGCAGGAAGCCGAGCGCAACCGGAGCGGCGGCGAGCGGGCCGAGCACGATCAACGCCGATGCGCCGAGCGCCGCGCCGCTTGATACGCCGATCAGGCCCGGATCGGCGAGCGGATTGCGAAACAGCGCCTGCATCGCGGCGCCCGCTGCGCCGAAGCCCGCGCCGACGAGCAGTGCGAGCACGACGCGCGGCGCACGGATGTCGAGCAGCACCGCGCGCGCCTGGCGCAGCGCGGCATCGCTCGCGAGCCGCGCATCGGTCGCGGCGAGCGCGTCGAGCAGTTGCGCGGGCGTGAGCCGGTACGCGCCGATGCAGAGCGCGGCGATCGACGCGGCGGCGAGTGCGGCGATCAACACGGCGAGCGTCCACGCCGCGCGCCGTCGGCGGAGCGCGGCGGCGATCGACGACGCGAACGTCGGCCTGTGCGCGGCGGTGCGCGCGGGGTCGACTGACGGAGAACGGGCGGCGATGGTCATCGTGAGATATCGAACCGGTGAGACGGCGAGCGCGTCGACGCGGGCGAGAAACGGCCGACGTCCGCCGCGTGCCGTGATGCGGCGGACGCTTCGTGGCGCGCGAAGCGTGGCGTTTCGATCGCGCCGCCCCGGGGGCGCGCAAGTGCGGCGAAGACTTCAGGAAACCGAACGATTGCGTGCGATCGACGCGCGACGCGATGCGCCGCGGCGATCCGGCGCGGATGTCGTCGATCTCGCATGTTCAGGCGAGCGCGCTGTTCAGCCGGCGTTGCAGCGCGGCGACCGCCTGCGGCAGACGCGGCCCGAAGCCGAGCAGGAACAGCGCGTCGAGCGACACGACGCGCCGCGCGCGCCCGGCCGGCGTCGCCGCGAAGCCGGGCGCGGCGAGCAGCGCGTCGCGCCCGCCCGCCGCGTGCAGCCCCTCGTCCGAGATCAGCACGACGTCGGGCTCGGCCGCGACCAGCGCCTCGGCGGTCAGAGGCTTGTAGCGATCGAATCCCTGCATCGCGTTGTGCGCGCCCGCGTAGCGGATCATCGCGTCGGCGGCCGTCTGCTGGCCGGCGACGAGCGCCTGGTTGCCGGTGTGGTTGAGCACGAACAGCACGCGCGCGGGCGTATGCCGCGGCGTGCGAGGCGGCGCGGCGTCGACCGCCGCGCGCGCCGCGAGCCAGTCGCGATCGAAGCGCGCGAGCAGCATGTCGCCCGCGCCCTGCAGCGACAGCGCCTGCGCGATGCCGCGGATCTTGCGGCGCACCGATTCGACATCGTGCGCCTCGTCGAACGCCGTGACGGCCACGCCCGCGCGCGCGACCTGCGAGAGCGCGGCGGGCGGCCCCGCTTCCGCCGACGCGAGCACGAGATCCGGCCGAAGCGACAACAATCCTTCCGCGGACAACGCGCGCTGATAACCGATCTTCGGCAAGCGCCGCGCGGCTTCCGGATACGTGCACGTGGTGTCGGTGCCGACGAGTTCGTAGCGCGCGGTCCGCGCGCCGCCCAGCGCGTAGATCGTCTCGGCGAGCGCGCCGCCGATCGCGACGACGCGCTTGGGCGGCGCGCTCGCCGGCGTGCGCGCGAAAGCGCCCGCATGCGCGGCCGCGAACACGAGCGCGCCCGTGCCCGCGAGCCATGCGCGCCGGCGTGCATCGATGCGCGAAGACCGGCTCATCGCGCGACCTCGGCGTCGGTCGAGTCGGGCGCGCCGGCCACGTCCGTCGCGTGGGCCGCATCCGCGGCGTCGATCGTCGGCAGCGCGCGCACGAGATCGCGCCAGCCCGCGAGCTCCGGCTGTCCCGGCTTGCGCGCGCCGAACAGCATCGCGATGTTGTCGCCCGCCGCATCGAACAGCTCGACCGACGTGACGACGCCGTCGCTCGTCGGCTTTCTCACGGCCCAAGCGGACGCGACGAGATCCTCGCGCAGATGCAGGTTGAAATCCTCGTCGAGCACGTTGATCCACGAGCCCATCCGGCGGATGTTCGTCACGGTCCCGGTGTGGATCTGAATCATGCCGCGATTGCCGACGAACACCATGATCGGCAGCCGCGTCTGCGAGGCGCGCTCGAGCACGCGCCGCATCGCATCGGTCGCGACGCGATGCGCGCGCTTGTCGCCGGCTAGCCGCAACGCCTGCGTGCGCGCGACGCCGAAGCGGCGCACGATGCCATGGAACTGGTGCGTGTCGGTCATCGCGTCCCACGCGGCGCGCAGGCCCGCCGCGTCGATTTCGCCGTCTGGCCGCTCGACGAACGCGAGCGGCGCGGGCGCGGCCTCGAACGCGGGCGATTGCACCGGCATCCGCCAGCGCGACACGAACGCGTCGAACGCATCGTGATCGCTGTGCTTGCGCAAATAGACCTTGTGCACCGCGTCGCCTTGCGCATCGAAGAACTGCAGGCTCTTCATCACGCCGTGCGCGGTCGGCTCGTACACGGCGAAGCCCGCCGCCCAGTTGCGGTAGAAGATGCGCAAATCGATCGCGCCGAGCGCGAGCCCGACCGGGCCGTCGTGGCTCATCTGCTCGAACGCGCCGTCCTTCTCGTGCACGGCGGCCGCGTTGCGCGTGAGCGCCATCACGGCGCCCAAGCGCGGCATCTCCTCGAACAGCTCGACGAAGCTCGGCTCGAGCCGCACGACGCGCTCGCCCGCGAACGCCGCGAGCGCTTCGCCTTCGCTGATGCCGAGCAGGTGCGCGACATCGCGGTTGCGCAGCTTGCGGGTTTCTTTCAGATGCAGGAACGCATCGCGCAACTCGGCCGGCGCGAGCGCGCGGGGCGACGAAGAGGCGGGAGCGGCGGTGTTCATCATGACGGAGATCCTCGATTGCCGGACGGGCCGGATTGGGAAAAGGCGTGCGGGCCGCATCAGAAATCCACCTTCATGCTGACCGCGACGCTGCGGCCCGGAGCCGTGTATGCGTCGAGCACGTTCGAATCGGCGGCGATGCCGCGCACGTCCGACCAGTTCCAGTACTTGCGGTCGAACAGGTTGTGAATGCCGAGGTACGCGCTCACGTGCTTGTTGAAGCGATAGCCGCCGCGCACATCGACGACGAACGACGAAGGCGGCGTGAAGCACGTTTTCTTCTGGCACGCGGCCGACGACACGTCGCGGCCGCGCTTGGCCGCCTGGAACAGCAGGTCGGCCTGCGCGAACCAGCGCTCGCTCGGCTCGTAGCGCACGCCGAGCACGGCGGAGAACGGGTTGACCGTGTCGAGCGGCTCGCTCGCCGCGCCGTTGTCCTGCGTCGTGCCCTTCGTGAACGCCATCGCGGTCTTCAGCGTGAAGCCGTTCGGCATCACCCACTCGGCGCGCCCTTCGAAGCCGTGGATGCGCGCGTTCGCGAAGTTCACGTACTGGAACACGAGCGGATCGTTCGGCCGGCCGCTGCCGCCGATCGTGCGTTGCGAGATGAAGTCGCGATAGCGGCCGGCGAACGCGGCGACGCTGTAGCGCAGCGGCCCGTAACCCGTGCCGAGCGTGCCGCGCAGGCCGGCTTCGACGGTGTCGCTCGTCTCGGGCTTCAAGTTCGGATTCCCGATCGACGTATAGCCGTAGAGCGGATTCGAGAAGCTGTTGTTGACCTGATCGGGCATCGGCGTGCGGAAGCCGTGCGCATACTGCGCGTACGGAATCAGCGCGGGCGTCACTTCGTACAGCACCGCCACGCGCGGCGAGAGCTCGTGATCGCTCGAGCTGACCGTCTTGCCGGTGAAGAGCGGATCGCCCGACGTCGGGCTCAGCCGATATGCGTCCAAGCGCAGCCCCGGCGTGACGAGCAGCTTGCCGAAGCCGATCTGGTCCTGCACGAACGCGCCGAACAGCGTGTAGTCGGTATCCGGAAACGCCTTGTTCGGAAACGATTCGCCTGGGCTCGCGACCGTGCCGTCGCGCAGGCTCTTGATCCGGTCGATGCTGCCGTCGACGCCGTACAGCAGCTTGTGCGCGAGCGGTCCGGTCGAGAAGCCGCTTTCGGCGAACGCGGAGCCGCCGAACGCGCGCTCGCTGTAATGGTTCGAGCGTGAGCGCGACTGCAGCCGGCCGCCGCGCGTCTCGAACGAATCCTGATCCTGCGTCGATTCCTGATAGTAGAACTGAACGTGTGCGGTCTGGAACCAGCGTGCGGCGTCGTCGCGGAAGTCGTAATCGACGCTGAAGCGGTTGCGCTCGAGCTTGTCGTTCGCGGTGAGGCCGAGCGTCGTCGGCGGGTTGATCGCCGACAGCACGTTTGTATCGACTCGGCGCCGCATCGTCTCGGCGGTGAACTTGAACGTGTCGCGCGACGTCGGCGTGATCGTCAGCTTGCCTAACAGCGATTCCGTGTAGACATCCTGAGGATTCGCGGTCGTGCGCTTCGTGCTCGCGGAATTGTCGCCGCCGTGCGTATCCACTTCGTGGCCGCGGCGGCCGGATGCGATCAGCATCCCCTGCACGCGATCGTTGCCCGCGGCCGCGGACACGGTTGCGCCGACGCTGCGGTCGACCGAGTCGTAGCTCGGCCGCAACGAGAAGTAGGTCTTCTTGCGATAGATCGACAGCAGGTCGGACGGGTCCTTCGTGATGAAGTTGACGGCGCCTGTCAGGCCGTCGCTGCCGTACAGCGACGACGCCGGGCCGCGCAGGATCTCGATGCGTCGGAGCGTATCGAGATCGGCGTAATCGCCGCGGCCCGCTTCGAGCGGGCCGAACGAAAACGCGCTCGGCAGCCGGATGCCGTCTTCCATCAGCAGCACGCGATTGCCTTCGAGGCCTCGGATGTTGATGCTCGAATCGCCGTCGCGGCCGCCGCCGAGCGCCGCCGTTGCCGGGCGGTACGCGGTGCGGCGCACGGTGACGCCCGGCTCGTAGCGCAGCGCGTCCTTGATGTTATCGGCTTGCTGTTCTTCGAGGTCCGAATCGGTGATCACCGACACGCTCGCCGCGGTGCGGCTCGCAGCCGACGCGGTGCGCGTCGCGGTGACGGTGATCGGGTCGAGCGCGCGCGCGCCGGCGATCGCCGCATGCGGCGCGGACGCGGCGGACGGCGGCGCGGCGACGGCGGGTTCGGAGGCGGCGCCGGCGGCGCGCGCGGCTGCCGCGTAGATGCCGAAGGCGCCGAACAGCGCGGCGCGAAGCGGCCGCCGCGCCAACAGAGGTTGATGCACGGTTTGGTCTCCCAGTGACGTATGAGCCCGGAGGCTGGCTGGGTGACGCGTGCACCTGGCTGGCGCCCGCGCGCCGCGAACGGCGCGGGCAGGTTGAAAGGAAAGGTTCGTCGAAACGAACGCAGAGTGTAATTGAGAATCATTCGCAATTCAATTCGAGAAACGGCCTCGCTCATCATGCGGGAAGCCGGTCGATGTGGCGGGCGACGTCATGCCGTCATGTCTGCGAGCGCTTATTGTCCGCAACTAACGGTCTGCGCCGGTCAACGCCTTCGAGGATGAGCGCACGCGGGGCTGCATCCAGCGCGAGCGCTGAACGGCGCCCGCCTTCGGCGTGCATGCGCGCCGCTCGACGCGGCGAGCCGATGCGGTTTCGATGTAGTTTCGATGTGGCGTCGATGTGGCTTCGATGTGGTTTCGCAGCAGCGGCCGTGCAGGCGGCACAATCAGACGGCATCGGCGGCCGTCGCCTAACGGCCTTCCGCGTTTTCTACCGCGGCGGCTCGCGGCGATTCTCCGCGATTCGTGGCGGGGGCTGCGCGCGCGCCGATTACGCCATCGATTCGAGCCGGATCAGCAGCTTGCGCACGTGCGCGAGAAACGCCTCATGCGCTTCTCGATCGCGCGGCGAGTCGAGATGCGACGATTCCGCGAGCTGGATCTGCCGGTCGAACTCGTCGGCGAGCGCTCGGCGCGTGTCGACCGGAAGCGCGCGGATCAGCGAGACGAGCAGCAATTCCTGAGCGTGAAGCATGCCGGACAGCGCCTGGACGTTCATGCCGACCTCCGTCGAAGAAAGCGAGGCGGCGCCGCGGGATCGCGGGCCGCTCACCTTTTCATACTAGGTCCGCCGCGCGCAAAAGCCGAGCGGCGCGCGCATTCGTCGCGACAAGGCGCCCGCGATGTGCGCGCGCACGAAACAATCCGGAGCGCATCACGTGCGTGCGCACTCGCCGAGCATCCATGCGCGCAAGCGCCGCAACGACTCGCTCGTTTCCAGCCGCTCGGGCGCATAGCACAGATAGTGGCCTTGCTCGTCGACGTCGACGGGCGCGTCGAGCGGCTGCGCGAGCGTGCCGGCCGCGAGCTGATCGCGGATCAGGAACGCCGGGACGAGCGCGATCCCGAGCCCTGCCTGCGCCGCCTGGATCAGTACGGAGTACTGCTCGAAGCGCGGCCCGGCGAGTGCGTTCATCTGCGTGACGCGATGCCGGTCCGCCCATGCGATCCACGCGCATTCGGCCTGCTCGTGCACGAGCCGCGGCGCGTTCGCGACGTCGGCGGGCGCGCGCAGCGCGTAGCGCTCGGCGAATTCGGACGCGCACACGGGCACGAACGTGCGGCCGTCGAGATAGTCGCATCGAACGCCTTCCCAGCGGCCGTCGCCGTAGCGGATCGCCGCGTCGAGCCCGAGCGGGAACGGGTCGCCCGGTGCGAGATGGCGTCGAAAGCTGAGCGTGACGTCGGGTGCGGTCTCGAGAAAGTGCGGCAGACGCGGCACGAGCCATTTCGTCGTGAACGTCGGCACGCTCGCGATCGTCAGCAGGTCGCTGTCTTCGCGCGCGCTCAGCAATTCGAGCGATGCATTGCCGATCTCGCGCAACGGCCCGGCGACGCGCGCCTGGTAGACCTGGCCCGCGCGCGTGAGCGCGAGGTTGCGGCCCTCGCGGACGAACAGCTTCACGCCGAGCAGCGCCTCGAGGCTCGCGATCTGCCGGCTGACCGCGCTCGGCGTCAAGCCGAGCTCGCGCGCCGCGTACGAAAAGTTCAGATGTTTCGCAGAACTGGCGAACGCATGCAGCTCGGCGACGTTCGGGTACAGGTGCTTCATCGCGAAGTGTTCCGTCGGTGCAAAGAGCGATGCGGAGTTTGTACGTTTTTTTCATGACGATGCCATGTCGCGCACACACACTGGCGGCCGTCGTCGCGATGCGCGCAACGCCTGCTCCAGCGGGCGTTGCACGCGCCGCATCCCTTCGTCGCCTGCGAGACCAGTCATGCGCTCAACCACCGCCGCGGCCATTGCCGACGGTATTCCGTTTCGTCGCGGCAGAAGCCGTCCGTCGCTCGGCGCGGTCGTCGTCAACGGCACCGTCGCGCTGTTCGCGCTGTATCTGCTGATGCCGATCGTGCTGCTGCTGATCGGATCGGTCGGGCAGAGCTGGACGAACACGCTGCTGCCCGTCGGCTTCACGTGGCGCTGGTTCGCCGAGCTGGCCGCCGATGCGAGCTTCAGGCGCGCGTTCGGCGTGAGCTTTGCCGTCGCGCTCGCGTGCTGCGGGCTCGACGCGATCGTCGGCGTGCCGCTCGCGTATGCGCTGCATCACCGCGCGCTTCGCGGGCGCGGCATCGCGGCGCGCATCGTGATGCTGATGCCGATCGGCGTGCCCGCGCTCACGCTCGGCTTCGGCTACATCGTGATCTTCGGCGGCGATGCGCTGCCGTGGCTCGGCACGCTGCCGCTGATGATCGCCGCGCACGCGGTGCTGACGCTGCCGTACCTGCTGCAGACGCTGCTGAGCGACCTGCGCCATCTCGATCTCGCGAAGCTCGAAGCCTCGGCGGCGACGCTCGGCGCGCCGCCGTTGCGGCAGTTCTTCACGATCGTGCTGCCGAACCTGCGGCAGAGCCTGTTTTCCGGGCTCGTGATGGTCGCGGCGCTGTCGATCGGCGAGTTTCAGGTGTCGAACCTGATCGCGGGCTTTCGCTATCGCAATTTCCCCGTCGTGCTGCTGCAGGCGTTCTACGGCGCGTCCGGCATCGCATGCGCGGCGACCGTCGTGCTGCTGCTGCTTGCCGTGCTGGCGACGCTCGCATCGATCCATTCCGTGCAACGACTGAAGTGAAGCCATGAGCCTCGAATTCGACAACGTCAGTTTCAGATACCCCGGTGCGGCGCACGGCGTCGACGCCGTCACGTTGCACGCGCAGCCCGGCGAGCTGCTCGCCGTGATCGGGCGCAGCGGCTCCGGAAAATCGACGCTCCTGCGCCTGAGCGCGGGGCTGCTGAGCGGTTACGACGGCCGCGTCGCGATCGGTGGGATCGACATGGCGGGCGTGCCGGTGTGGCGGCGCGAGGTCGGCATGGTGTTTCAGCAGTACGCATTGTTTCCGCATCTGTCCGTCGTCGACAACGTTGCGTATGGCCTGCGCATGCGCGGCGTCGCGGCCGCCGCGCGCCGGCGGCGCGCGCTCGAGATGCTCGAGCGAGTGGGGCTGGCGGCGCATGCGGCGCGCAGCACGACGCAGTTGTCGGGCGGTCAGCAGCAACGCGTCGCGCTTGCCCGCGCGCTCGTGATCGAGCCGGCCGTGCTGCTGCTCGACGAGCCGCTCGCCGCGCTCGACGCGGGCATCCGGCATCAGCTGCGCGACGAGATTCGCGCGCTGCAGCGCGCGTGCCGGGCGACGACGCTGTTCGTCACGCACGATCAGGACGAGGCGCTCAGCATGGCGGATCGCGTCGCGATCGTCGACGGCGGGCGCGTGCTGCAGGTCGGCACGCCGCGCAATTTGTACGAGCGACCTGTATCGACGCAGGTCGCGCGTTTCATCGGCCACTCGACGATCCTGCGCGCCCGCGTGCTGGCGAGCGACACGATCGACGTGCGCTTCGCGACGCTGCGCGCGGATACGGGCTCGCATCGGCCGGGAGACGAGGTGGACGTGCTCGTGCGTCCCGAACACGTGGAGCCCGATCCGGCCGAGCACAGCGTGAACCGCATCGGCGGCGCGCTCGGCGAGGTTCGTTACTTCGGCGCGACGCATCGCTACGACTTCGTGCCGCACGGCGCAATGGAGCCGCTGCTGTGCGAGGGCCGCGTGCTCGCCATGCGCGGCATCGCGATTGATCCTCGCCATCTGCTCGTGCTGCCGGCGCAGGCCGGCGCGCAATGATTGTTTCGTTCAACGGAGATTCACGATGTTTTCAGGTCGACAAATCCTGACGGCGCTGCGTCGCGCCGCATGCGCGCTTGCGCTCGGCGCCTGCGCGACGCTCGTCGCGAACGGCGCGCAGGCCGCGCCGCTCTACGCGGGCGAAGACGCGCTTTATGCGAAGGCCGCCGACGAGGGGCTCGTCGTGTCGTTCGACACGGGCCCCGAGTGGGCGAACTGGAAGGCGCTGTTCGCGGAGTTCCGCAAGCGCTACCCGAAAATCGAGCTCACGTACAACGACATCGGCTCGGCCGCGACGGTCGTCGCGCTCGACAAGTCGCGCCGCCGTCCGCAGGCGGACACCGCGTACTACTTCGCGGCGTCGGCGCTCGACGCGGCGGGCAAGGACGTCGTCGCGCCGTTCAAGCCGATCAACTTTGACAAGCTGCCGCCCGTGTTTCGCGAGGCGGACGGCCGCTGGTTCACCGTGCATTCGCTGAACGTCGCGTTCCTCGTGAACAGGAAGCTCGTGAAGGACGTGCCGCAGCGCTGGTCGGATCTGCTGAAGCCGGAGTACAAGAATGCGGTTGTCTATCTCGATCCGCGCTCGACGGGGCAAGGGCAAGTCGTCGTGTTCGCGGCGGCATCCGCGTTCGGCGGCGGCGTCGACCATCCGAAGCCCGGCGCCGATTTCTTCGGAAAGCTGAAGAATGCGGGCAACGTGTTGCGCATCGAGGGCACGACGCCCTATGCGAAGTTCGTGAAGGGCGAGATCCCGATTCTGATCGGCTACGAGAACGACGGCCTGAAAGCGAAGTACGCGGACGGCATGGGCGACGCGGTCGACGTCGTGATTCCGCAGGACGGCAGCGTGTCCGCGCCGTACGCGATGAGCCTCGTGAAGAACGGCCCGAATCCCGCGGCCGCGCAGCTCTGGCTCAACTTCGTGATGAGCGATGCCGGCCAGGCGCTCTTCGCGCGCGGCTACGTGCGGCCCGCGGTGCCGGGCGTCGCGCTCGCGCCGGGCGTCGCGGCGAAGATGCCGAACGCGCCGCAGGTGCACCCGCTCGACGTCGTGAAGGCCGCCGCGCGCAAGGCTGAAGTCGACAGGCTGTGGTCGCAGGCGACGCTCGGCCAATAAGGAGCGCGACGTGCAACGATCGTCTCTCGAAGGCGGCCTGCTGCGCCGCTTCGGCGCGGCCCCGGCAGGCGGGCTGCTCGCGCTCTTCTTTGTGCTGCCGCTCGCCGCGCTCGTGAGCGCGGCGTTCGCGGAAGGCGGCCGCGCGTTCGGCGCCGTGCTGCGCGATCCGCTCGTCGCGGACGCGATCGGCCGCTCGGTCGCGCTCGCGATCGGCACGGGCACGCTGTCGACGTGCGTCGGCATGCCGCTCGCGATGTCGCTTGCCGATCAGACGCCCGCGCGGCGCCGCTGGTCGCTCGCGCTGCTCGGCGTGCCGCTCGCGTTCTCCGGGCTCGTGATCGCGTACGGCTTCATCCTGACCTTCGGCCGCGCGGGCTTCGTCACGACGCTGCTCGCCGGCCTCGGCGCGGACGCCGCGAAAGTCGGCGGCGTGATCTACACGACGTTCGGCCTCGTCGTCGCATACGCGTACTACCTGATTCCACGCGTCGCGCTGATGCTGTTTCCGGCATTCGCGAATCTCGACCGCAGGCCGCTCGAAGCGGCGATGTCGCTCGGCGCGAAGCCGTGGCGCGCGTGGCTCGACGTCGCATGGCGCGAACTGTGGCCGTCGATCGCGGCCGCGTGGTGCCTCGTGACGGCGATCGCGCTCGGCACGTACGGCACCGCGCTCGCGCTCGCCGGCACGCAGATCAACATCCTGCCGCTCCTGATGTACCTGAAGCTGTCCGACGGGCAGACCGATTTCTCGCAGGCCGCCGTGCTGTCGATCGTGCTGACGGCGCTGTGCACGTGCGTGCTCGCGATGGGGGAATACGTTGCGCGACGACATCATTGAACGCACGCCGGGGGCGAACGTTGCGCTCGCGCGCGTCGCGCGGCGCCAGCAGGGGCCGCGCCGCCATCTGATGCCGGTCGGCCTGATCGGCCCGCGTGACGCGACCGATGCGCAGCTGCACATCGCGGAGACGATCGCGCATGCGCTCGCCGCAGCGGGCATCGCGATCGTCGGCGGAGGCAAGGGCGGCGTGATGGAGGCGGCGGCGCGGGGCGCGCGCGGGGCGAATGGCCTCGTGATCGGACTGTTGCCCGAGGACGATGCGGCCGGCGCGAATCCGCATCTGAGCGTCGCGCTGCCGACGGGGCTCGGCATCACGCGCAACGCGCTGATCGCGCGCGCGTCGCTGTGCCTGATCGCGGTCGGCGGCGGGCTCGGCACGTTGTCCGAGATCGCGCTCGGCCTGCAGTGGGGCAAGCCGGTTTTCACGATTTGCGATGCGCCGCAAGTGACGGGCGTCGAGAACTTCGGCGCGCCGGAGCCGCTGCTCGCGCGCGTCGCGCAATGGCTCGTCGATTCGGTCTAGGGCCTGTTCCCGTGATCGAAAAAATCCGTCGAGGGGCTGGCCGCCAGAAGGGCCGATCGCTGCGTCATGCTCCTCGCGAATACGTCGAGTATTCGCTTCGTCGCAATCCTTGCGCTC
>NZ_JPWT01000098.1:0-36524 GCF_000773065.1 Burkholderia sp. ABCPW 111
ATAGCGCACTGAAGTACCGCTCGCCTCGCGAGTTCCGGCGCTCGATGGATTCAGCAACCTTAGTGTGACGCCGTGTCCGGGATTACAGGGTCAACTCCAATGCAGACAATAACCCATTCTCACGACCCCTTTCCCCGGTTCGCGACAATCCTCGCGTGGCCGCGGAGCGCGGAACCCAGCGGAACATTTCTGATTTTTCAATTTCCATGAAATTCATGTAATCACCATGCCTCTCCATCCGCCCGATCAACAATCGAAAAATCAATTATCGATCAAATAAAAAACCGATCGTCGTTTAATCGATTTAATGAAAAATACAAATCGAATCGCTTTAAGGAAAATATATTGGCGTTCGCCGAATTAAGGTCCTAGCATAAATTCCATTGGCATCGCGAATAGCTTCCAACGTTGGTCTTGCCGATGTCCGGCATGTTTGCAGCAAAGGAGGCGAAATGAGCACTATCGGTTCGAGAAGCGCAACGAAGTCTTCGTCAATTGCACCGAGGCACGGTCGCGTCATCACGCCCGAATCGCGCGCCGTGTTTCTTTACGAAGCAGGAAAACTCGATTTCGGGCAAGTCAACGAACTGGAAGGCGGCAAGTTCTTTCCTGCGACCCAGGGCGGTCTGAGAGATCCGGACGCGCCGGACGACGTCGCCAACGGCGTGCCGCCGCGCGACGGCGAAATCGCAAGCGGCGGGCGCACGGCGGATGCCCGCGCGCAACTCGACGAGCCCGATTCCGTCGCGCATTGGCGCAAGCACGCAGTGCGGTCGGGCCAGTCGTTGCAAATCACGTGGTCGTATTCGATGCCGCACAAGACGCGGCGCTGGACGTACTGGATCACCAGGCCGGGATGGGACGCCAGTGCGCGGCTCACGCGCGCGCAATTCGAGTCCGAGCCGCTCAAGATCTATCTGAACACGTATCAGCCGTACTGGGGGCCGGACGCGGACCGGGAACTGATTCCCAGCGGCGACACGGTTCACGAACTCAATCTGCCGACTCGCACGGGCTATCACGTGCTGCTCGCGGCCTGGGACGTTGCCGATACCGCGAACGCTTTCTATCAGGTGATCGACCTGAATTTCGCGTGAATCCGCTCGCCCGTCCGAACTGATGCGCAGCTGCGATCGACGGCTCGCATCAAGCATCGCGGCCATCGGATTCGAGACCATCCGATGGCCATCTTGCACGCGCTTGCATCGGCGATCGCGCGTGGATCGCTCGATGGCCGTCCATTCGGTTTCGAAGCATCCGACACGCTCGCCGGAGGTTCAGATGTCCTATGTGCTCGTCGACGGCGCAGATCCTCGTCATGCGACTCTCCAAAAGGGATTCAACCTGCGCTGGCCGCCGACGGCGGAAGCCGGCGCGGCGGCGATCTACGTCTGTCGCACGCCGGATGACGTGATCGCGGCGTCGCGCGACGCGCTCGCGAGAGGTTGCCGGATCACGGTGCGCAGCGGCGGGCACTGTTACGAAGGCTTCGTCGCGAACCGGCTGCCGAGCGACAACGGCCGGCAGCTCGCCATCGTCGATATCGGCTTGATGTCGGGCTTCGATTTCGATCCGCAGGGGCAGATTGCGTCGCCGTTCGATGTCGCCGGCTCGGCGCGCTACTCGGTTCGTGTGGCCGCGGGCAGTCAGAATTGGAACGGCTATGTCGGCCTGTACAAGTCCGCCGGCAAGACGCTGCCCGGCGGCTCGTGCTATTCGGTCGGCGCGGGCGGTCACATCGTCGGTGGCGGATACGGCCTGCTTTCGCGGATGCACGGGCTGACAGTCGACTGGCTGGCGGGCGTCGACATCCTGACGCCCGCATCCGGCGGCGGCGCGCTCGACGCGAAGCACGTGCATCTCGGCAGCGCCGATCCGGCGGACCGTGCGCTGTTCATCGCGTGCCGCGGCGGCGGCGGCGGCAATTTCGGCATCATCCTGAATTACTACTTCCGGGCGCTGCCCGACGCGCCGCGCACCGCCTATTGGCTGTCGCTCGCGTATGACTGGTCGCATTTCACGCAAGCGAGCTTCGGCCGTTTCATTCAGACCTACTGGGACTGGTTCAGCCGCAACGACGCCAACTGGAACGCCGGCGATCCGGCGCTCGCGAACGGCGGGCTGTTCACGCTCCTGAAGCTGCAGCATCGCTCGACCGGGCCGATCGTGCTCGCGATCCAGTACACGGGAAAGAACGGAACGGTCGGCGGCCCGGCCGATGCGCCCTTCGTCGATTTCGTCGACACGATGAATGCGGCCGCCGGCCGGATGCCGGTCATCTGGGATCGGTTCGTCGCGCCGAATCTGCCGTCGCTCGGGCATCCGCTCGCCGGGCTGCGTCTGACGCACGCGGTTCAAAACGCGTTGAAGATGGATTGGCTGTACCTGACGCAGACGATCAACGGATCGGGGGCGAACCGGCGCGGGAAGTACAAGTCGGCGTATCAGATCGGCAATTTCGGCGACACCGAGATCGATGCGTTTTGGCGATATCTGAATACCGCGGACGAGCCGCGCCTGAACCAGACGCTCGTGCAGATCGATTCGTACGGCGGCTGCGTCAACGCGAACGACGAAAGCGCGAATCCGACGTCGGTGTGCCAGCGGCGATCGCTGTTGAAGTCGCAGTACCAAACTTACTGGACGAATCCCGCCGACGACGCGTTCCACGTCGAATGGCTGCACGATCTGTTCGCCGCGGTGCATGCGGATCAGGGCGGCAAGCCGTACCGCGACGCGAGCGGGCGCTACGAAGGCTGCTACATCAGTTATCCGGACATCGACATGAAATATCTCGACAGCGATCCGGCGCAGATCGATCCGAGGTGGCTCGAGCTGTACTACGGCGACAAGGCCGCATCGCTGATCGCGACGAAGCGCGCGGTCGATCCGTCGAATATGTTCAGGCATGAGATGTCGATTCCGCTAGCGCCGCCGCCGGGCTGAGCGCGCGATGGCCGAGGCAGGCGGATTGCGATCGTGTCCGGCAGCGCGCTGCCGACCGATCGCGAGATGTGCAGTCGAATGAGATTCTCGAACACGAAAGCATAGGGGACGAATTCGCCCGGGGCCGCCTTCGCGTTTCGCGTGCGAATTCGTTTGTCACTGTAAAGCCGGCGCATCGACGCCGCATCGGGAGATCAAGATGCCGACAAAAATCGTGGATTTATCCGCACGCTCCGAAATCATTCGCGACGAACCGTTCCATGTTCATTTTTGGGAATGCACGCCTGACGAATATCTCGAATATCTGTCCCATCCGCGCGACTTTTTGTCGAAGATCGGAATAAACATTCCGGACGACTGCCGAATCGAAACGACCATCGAGAATCACGATTGGATCGGTCAACATGCGCCGGGGTTGAAGAGCGCAAACGGAACGATCATCTGCAACGTGGGCGGCGGCAACGTCGCGCGCGCCGTCTATCGCGTCGTGAGCTACGGCCACGATCATGCGACGGTCGGCAAATTCAAGAAACAGCTCTTGCACGCGGAAGACGAACAGCAAAAACGCTGACATTCGCGGGAGGGCGGCCGCGGCATGAATGGTCGGGCAATGGTGCGGGCGGCGCGCGTGCGCTGCGATCGTGCGCGGCCGCGCGAGTACGCGCGGCCGCGATTCAGCGTTTCCTTCGCTTCGAAAGCGATCGAACCGGAACGGCGCGTCGCGCGGACGAAGATCCATTTCCCGCAGGTCGTCGATTCGCGCGGCATCGCCATGTTCGTCGGCTGATTCGATCACTTTTTTGTTGATCGAAACA
This sequence comes from Burkholderia sp. ABCPW 111, assembly GCF_000773065.1. Classification (NCBI taxonomy): domain Bacteria; kingdom Pseudomonadati; phylum Pseudomonadota; class Betaproteobacteria; order Burkholderiales; family Burkholderiaceae; genus Burkholderia; species Burkholderia sp. ABCPW 111. Next base: position 3,762 of record NZ_JPWT01000098.1, read on the forward strand.
TGGCGTTGACGCAGATAAAAAATGCCCGCGCATTCCGTATAAACCCTAGGGAGAAAACCCTGACTCTTCACACCATTCGGGTTAAGTCGAGCGTTTTCTTGGCCGTTAACCCATGAGTTCGCACATCCCACGTCGCTCCTCATGCTCTCCTCGATCCGGTCCCGCATTCTCGTCGCGTGCCTTGCCATCGTCATCGGCGCGCTCGTCATCAATACGGCGCTCAATTATTTCGTCGCCAATCGCTACAACCGCGAGTCCATCAGCCAGAACCTCAGCGCGGTGCTGACCGGCCACGAGGCCGGCATCGCCGATTGGGTCGCGTCGAAGACGCAGATGATCGTATCGGTCGAAGACGCCGCGCTCGCGCCCGATCCGATCCCGGCGCTCAAGCAGATCGCCGCGGCGGGCGGATTCACCAACGTCTACGTCGGCTACGCGGACAAAACCGCGAAATTCTCGGACGCATCCGGCATTCCGGCCGACTACGATCCGACCGGCCGCCCGTGGTACAAGCAGGCCGTGCAGGCGGGCAAGCCTGTCGTCACGCCGCCTTATGTCGACGTCGGGACGGGCAAGCTCGTCGTTGCGTTCGCCGCGCCGATCGTGCGCGACGGCGCGCTGAAGGGCGTCGTGTCCGGCGACGTCGCGATGGACAGCGTGATCGCGAACGTCAAGGCGATCCATCCGACGCCCGAGAGCTTCGGCATGCTCGTGGACCGCGGCGGCCACATCGTCGCGCATTCCGATCCGAAGCTCACGCTCAAGCCCGTCACCGATCTGACGGACGACTTGAGCGTCGACGCGCTCGCCGCGTCGTCGGCCGACGACAACGCCGCGCCGATCGAGGCGCACGTCGCCGGCGCCGCGAAGCTGATGCGCGCGCGCGCCGTGCCGGGCACCGACTGGCTGACCGTCGTCGCGCTCGACAAGTCCGATGCGATGGCCGGCATGCATTCGCTGCTGCTCGTGTCGATCGGCACGCTCGTCGCGCTCGTCGTCGTCGCGGCGCTGATCGTGGGCGCCATCACGGGCGTCGCGTTCAAGGGGCTCGCGCGCATTCGCGACGCGATGGAGTCGATCGGCTCCGGCACGGGCGACCTGACGCAGCGCCTGCCCGACGCCGGGCGTGACGAAGTCGCGCAGATCGCCCGCTCGTTCAACGCGTTCGTCGGCAAGCTGCAGGACGTGATGCGCGTGATCCGCGACGCGAGCGAATCGGTGCGGCACGCGGCGGGCGAAATCGCATCGGGCAACCATGATCTGTCGCGCCGCACGGAATCGGCCGCGGCGAGCCTCGAACAGACGGCCGCGTCGATCGAGGAGATCACGTCGACGGTCACGCAATCGGCGGGCGCCGCGCGCCAGGCCAACGACATCGCGACGAACGCGGCGAGCGTCGCGTCGCGCGGCGGCTCGGTCGTGTCCGACGTCGTGTCGACGATGCAGGAGATCGAGGGCGCGTCCGGCAAGATCAGCGACATCATCGGCGTGATCGACGGCATCGCGTTCCAGACCAACATCCTTGCGCTGAACGCGGCCGTCGAGGCGGCGCGTGCGGGCGAGGAAGGGCGCGGCTTCGCGGTGGTCGCGGGCGAGGTGCGTTCGCTCGCGCAGCGTAGCGCGCAGGCGGCGAAGGAGATCAAGGCGCTGATCGATTCGAGCGTGTCGAGCGTGTCGACGGGCGCGACGCTCGTTCAGCAGGCGGGGCAGACGATGAACGACATCGTCGGCACGGTCTCGAACGTGACGACGATCATGCGCGAGATTTCGAACGCCGCCGACGAGCAGACGCGCGGCATCCAGGAGGTGAACCGCGCGGTCGCGCAGCTCGACGAGATGGTTCAGCAGAACGCGGCGCTCGTCGAGCAGTCGGCCGCGGCGGCGTCGGCGCTGCAGACGCAGGCGGTCGAGCTCGCCGAGGCGGTCGGGCGGTTCAAGGTCGCATGATCGTCGTTGCGCGGGACGCGTTGCCGCCTCCTTTGCGCACGGGCGCGCGCGGCCGTCGGAGAATGCCGCCCGTCACGTTCGGCCGCCGTCGCGGCCGAGCCAGTCGAGCAGCGTTCGCGTCACGAATGCCGGATTCTCGAGATTCGAGATGTGCCCGGCATTCGGCACGAACACTTTTTCGCAGCCGATGAGCGTCGCGATTTCGTCGGCTTCCGCGGGCGGCCGCGCGACGTCGTTCGCGCCGCACATCACGAGCGTGCGGTCCGCCGGCAGCGCGGCGAGCTTCTCGCGCGCGTCCTCGCGGCCGAACGTGATCTTGCCGAGCGGAATCACCGAGTCGCGCAGCCGCTCCGTCGTGAACGCCTGAAGCGCGCGCCGGAAGCCCGCGGGCAGTTCGCTCGCGAGATCGATGCCGGGACGGAAGAAGATCGGCACGATCGCGTCGAGCAGCGGCTCGGGAATCGTGCCTTGCGCGTCGATGGCCGCGAGCATCTGGAAATACTTGTTGCGCGTCGCGTCCGGCTCCACGCCGACGTAGGTGTCCATCAGCACGAGCCGATCGACGCGCTGCGGCGCGCGATGCGCGAGCGGCACCGCCCACATGCCGCCCACCGACAGCCCCACGATCGAGCAGGTCTTGATGCCGAGGTGATCGAGGAGCGTGCACATGTGCGTTGCAAGATCGCCGAGGTCGTTCGTGCCGGCGGGCAGCGGGCCGGACCGGCCGTGCCCCCACAGGTCCGGCGCGATGACCTGGTGGGACTTCGAGAGCGCTTCGAGCTGCGGCTCCCACATCGACGAATCCCACAGGTAGCTGTGTCCGAACAGGACGGGCGCGCCGGAACCCCTGATCTGATAGTGCAGAGGCTGGCCATCGATGGTGACGAAAGGCATGTCGATAGGTTCGGTTGTCAGTGAATCGGTTGAAGGAAGTCGAGCGAAAGCGCGGGGGCGTGGCATGTGTCGAAGCGACGGTGGCGACGATCTCCGTCCGCCGTTTTCGAATGCGGGGTGCTTGAATTGCCGCGTCACCTTATCTCGGCTGCGTGGCGAACGCAATCTGACCAAACGCTTTCGGGCTGAATGAAGCGCTCGATTTCGAATGGGCGCGTCCGGCACGCGTTTCGAATCCGGCGCTGCGTCGAAATCGACGCCGACTGACGAATTTCCGCGAATGCTCGAGCAAGGGCAGCCGAATACGCGGGATGCGGCGCGCGTTGCGGCATGGGCGTCGTTGGCGAAAGCGTCGGTGCGTCGCGCGTCATGCGTGGCCGGCGGCATCGCGCGGATGGGCTGCGTGTGCGTGTCGCGGCGTTGCGCCCTCGGCTTCCTCGCCGGCTGCGGGCCCGCCGTCTCTCGACGGCGGGCGCCGCGCATGGCGCGTTTTCATTATCGCCGCCGCTGCATTCGTTTCCCGCCCATGGCTTCGCGTCGCATGAGGGCGGCGTGCTGCGGCGTTCGCGTGTTACGGCGGCGGCATGCATCGTGGCAAGGCCGCCGCCGCTCGCTAGTCAGCGGCTCCGCATGGCGGCCTTGCGTGCGAATGTTTCATGTTTCGTCTCGTACATGCATCGATCAAGCAGGGTTCGGCGAGGTCGTCGCGCTATAGTCGCGATCGTGACGTTTTCGTGACAGTGCACGCGACGGGGCGTTTCGCCCTGATTGCACGTGCTTTGCCGGCCTGAATGCAGGTGCCGGCGGCCGCGTGTCGCTCAGGCCGCGGCGGCGCGCGGCCGCGCACGCACGAAACGCGTCCAGCCGCGGCAGCGGCAATTCGACGCTGCCCGCCCGACGCGCCGACGCGCGCGACGGACCGTACGACCAACCAGAAGACCGAGGAGCAGAAGTGACTGACAAGCATTCCCCGTCGACCGACCTTCCCGAGGACCCCGATCGCCGCCGCGTGCTCGGCGGCATCGCCGCGCTCGGCGCGAGCGTCGCGCTTGGCGGCTGCGAATCGACCGTGTCGAGCGCGCCGCGCTCGGCCGCCGATTTGCGGCTCGACGCCGCGTTGCGCAACGAGGTGCGCAACGTCGTCGTGATCTACGCCGAGAATCGCAGCTTCGCGAACCTGTTCGGCGATTTTCCCGGCGTTCGGCAGCCGCTCGGCGCGGTGTCGCCCGAACGCTACGCGCAGCTCGATCGCGACGGCAAGACGCCGCTGCCGGCGCTGCCCAAGATCTGGGGCGGCCTCGTGCCGCAGGCGCAGGTCGTCGACGGCAAGCGCTACATGATCGGCGAGCGCGACATCACGGGCCTGCCGAACGCGCCGTTCGTGATTCCCGACGCGCAGGGCAAGCCGCTGCCGAACGGCGTCATCACGCGCGACTTGTGGCATCGCTTCTATCAGAACCAGATGCAGATCAACGGCGGCCGCAACGATCAGTTCGCTGCATGGGCCGATTCGGGCGGCCTCGTGATGGGGCATTACCGCAATTCGGCCGAAACGCTGCGGCTTTGGAATCTCGCGCGCCAATACACGCTCTGCGACAACTTCTTCATGGCCGCGTTCGGCGGCTCGTGGCTCAATCACGTTTTCCTGATTTCAGCGCAAGCGCCGCTCTATCCGGACGTGAACAAGAGCCCGGCGAAGCACTTGGTGTCCGTCGTCGAAGGCGACGATCCGACGGGCGCGCGCCTGAAGCTCGCGGCGGATTCGCCCGCGTCGGCGCTCGACGGCCCGCCGAAATTCGAGAACGACGGCCTCTTCACGCCCGACGGCTACGCGGTCAACACGATGGCGCCGCCGTATCAACCGAGCAGCGTGCGGCCGCCCGTCGACGGCAACCAGGCGTATGCGGACCCGTCGAACCCGCGCGTGCTGCCGCCGCAGCATTACGCGACGATCGGCGATCGCCTGTCGGAGAAGGGCATCGACTGGGCATGGTACGGCGGCGCGTGGCAATTCGCGCTCGAGCATCGCGACACGGGCTCGGTGCCGGACTTCCAGTACCACCACCAGCCGTTCAACTACTTCGCGAACTACGCGCCGGGCACCGACGCGCGGCGCCGCCATTTGCGCGACGCGGGCCTCGGCGACGATCCGTCGACGAACCATCTGATCGCCGACATCGACGCCGGCCGCTTGCCGTCCGTCACGTTCTACAAGCCGCAAGGCAACCTGAACATGCACGCGGGCTATGCGGACGTCGAGTCGGGCGATCGGCACATCGCGGCGGTGATCGAGCGCATCATGCGCGGCCCGCAATGGGCGCACACGGTCGTGATCCTGACGGTCGACGAGAACGGCGGATGGTGGGACCCGGTGTCGCCGCCGAAGGGCGACCGCTGGGGGCCGGGCTCGCGGATTCCGGCGATGGTGATCTCGCCGTTCGCGAAGAAGGGCTACGTCGATCACACGCTGTACGACACGAACTCGATCCTGCGCTTCATCTCGCGCGTGCACGGGCTTGCGCCGCTCGACGGCGTGCTCGCGCGCGAGCGCGCGTTCGCGGCGCGCGGCGCGCAGCCGCCGGGCGACCTCACCGCGACGCTCGATCTCGGCTGACGATCGGCCGCCATGCCGTCGCGAGCGGCAGGCTCGGCGATCGGGCGCGCCCTTGAGCCGGGATCGGGCGAGCCCTTGAGCCGGCATTGAACGTGTGGCCGGCGGCGCGGGCGAGCGAGACCGTCGCGGCGTTCGCGCGGCAGGCTTCGGCGGCGCGCGTGCCTTCGAGGCAAGGCTGCCTGCTCGCTTCGAATGCGCGGCGCACGCCCTTCCTGGGCGAGGCGCGGGCGCACACGCGCGGTTAGCTCTGCGACATCCCGAGCGTCAGCGCGCCCGCACCGATCAGCGCGGCGCCGCCGCCGTAGCCGAAGCGCCGCTGCGCGGCGGCCCCCGTCAGCCGCGCAGCGGCGAAGCGCGCGATGCGCGCATAGCAGGCGGCATTGAGCGCAGCGAGACAGACGAAGGTCGGCAGCAGGATCGCGCACTGCCGAGCGAACGTTTCGTGCGGCGAAATGAACTGCGGAACGAACGCGACGAAGAACACGATGCTCTTCGGATTCAGCGCGGTGACGGCCCACGCGGACAGGAAGCGCCGCTTCGCCGAGCGTCGCTCGACGCTCACTTCCATCGCGCCGACGCGGCGTGCATGCAGGATCGAGCGAATGCCGAGATAGATCAGATAGCCGCCGCCGACGAGCTTGAGCGCGGTGAACGCGGCCGCCGACATCGCGAGCAGCGCGCCCGCGCCCGCGAGGGAGATCGTCATCGCGGTGGTGTCGCCGGCCGCGACGCCTGCGACGGTGCTCCACGACGAACGATTGCGATTCGCGAGCGAATCGCCGATCACGAGCAGGATCGTGGGGCCGGGGATCATCAGAAGCACGATGCTGGCGCCGGCGAATGCGAGCCAGGTTTCGAAGGACATGGTGATCTCCGTTCGCGATTGCGCGATTGCGCGATTCGAGTCGAAAGGCCTCAGTGATCCATGGGGGCGGGCGGATTGTCAAGGTGCGCGCCCGCGAAGTGTGTCCGGCGCGACTCGGCCCGCAAGTGTCGGGCATGAGACGGCGCACGCCGAGCGAACCGCGCCGACGCGTGCAATTCATGGTCGTGCGCGCAAGCCCGCTTGGGGCCGGAGCTTCGCACCCGCGGGATGGGCGCTGGCGCTGCTGAGCGGCTCGCCGCGCCCGGCTCGTGCCCCCGTGTGATCCGGTGGTCGATGCCGACACCGCTCGCCACCAAGCGGTTCATCGCGGGCCCGATCGCTGCGTCGTTGAAGCCAAAGGCGTGTCGTTACCGTGGGAGCGCGCGTCAGCGGCTGCGCAGCACATACACGCCGAGCCACGATGCAATCACGCCGACACGGCCTCCGGATGCGCGCCACGCGATGTCGAGCAGCCGGTTGTATCCCCGCGTCAGGGCCCGCTTGAGCGGGTGCCCGGTATAAAACGACCGCCACAGGCGCGTCCGATACGGATCTTTGAAAAAATAGACGTCGACCATCTCGAGCAGCCCCGCTTCGCCGAACGATATCGGCATGCCGGTCGTGCCGAACGCGTGCCGGATGCTCTGCGGCAGATAGGGGCGAACGTGCGAGAAGTCGTGATAGAAGCGCTCGCCGGGCGTCGGGCTGACGAGGATCATGCGGCTCGCGTCGTGCATGAATGCGCAGAGCCGCGGCACAAGCGTGACGAGGCCGTCCGGCGACACGTGCTCGATCACATGGCTCAGGAAAATGACGTCGAACGGTTGTTGCTGCGAGGCAAGGAAAGCATCGGGTTCGTATGCGGCGTAGCCCTTCGCGCGCGCTCGCGCGACGTAATCGGGATTCGTGTCGACACCCGTCACGTGGAGCCCCAGCGCCGCGAAGCCGTCGAGAAATTTACCGAGTCCGCAACCATAGTCGAGCACGCGCAGCGGCCGGCTGCTTGCATGTTGGAAAGCGCGCATCAGCACCATGATGCGCTCGTACTCGAGCGTTTGATAATGCGCAGGTTTTTTCATGTCGACCTTTCCCAATCCTCTTGTCTCGCAGCGATGCACGGCACGGTGTCCGGCAGTGAGCGTCCAACGAGTTGCCATGAGCGCACGGCGAGCCGCCGCATCGTGCGAATCGCGGCAATCTCGTCGTCACCGTTCGACATTCCGATGTCGCGTCGCGTCCAGGCGGCGCATCAACTTACGGCTGCTTGATGAACAATGCGTGTCCGTTCAGGTTGTGGACGAAAAGCCCGTCTCGATGACTTGCGACGATCTCGTTGACGGCGAGCGTGGCGCCTTCGCAACCGAACGTACCGTAGTCGTCGAACACGACGATGCCGCGTGATTCGACGCGAGGCCAGAGTGCATTGAACGAGTCGAGAACCGACCGGTATGAATCGACATCGATGTGCGCGAAACACACGCGATCCGGCATTGCGGCAAGCGTGTCGTCGGGAAAGATTCCACGATGAATGCGGCAGTTGGCGCCGATCGTCTCGAGCAGGCGAACTACCGTATGCTCGTCGGCGTCCGAATGCTCGCCTCCGGAATAAAGCGTGTCGTATTCGGCGTCGCATTTCGCCACGCCACTGAACGTGTCGAAAAGATGCAGCGTCTTTTCGGGTAGCGCACGCGCAATCACGGCCGCCGTTCCACCTCGCCATACGCCGATTTCGATCGCCTCGCCTGCGAGCCGCGCGCACTGCTGCGCGAGTCGATACAGCTCGTAGCAGCGGTATACGTCGACGAGAGTCGACGATTTCGCGAGTGCGTAAACGTCGGTGAAACCGGCGTCGTCGAGCCACGGCGCATACGTCGCGAACGGGATGATCTGTGCGTGACTGTAGCCGTCTTTCAACGTTTCGAAGCGCGTCTGACGCATTCGCTCGAGCAGATCTCTTCGCTCCGCGCGAAGTACGTTCAGGAAGTTCGGCGAGGTCTTGTTGATCATGGCAATGGCAGCGCCTTAGCGCAGAAAGAATTCGACCGTATCGACATCGAGCACCGGCACGTTGCACTTGCGCGCAACGTCGAGGCGCTCGGGGAAATGGTTGTCGATGAAGATGGAGCGCGGCGGCACGTGGTCGGCTTTCGACTCGTGCGCGCCGAGCACGACAATGTCGTCGAACAGGCGTGCATCGATCCGCGCGGCCTCGAGCGTCTTCGCGACGTCGAACCGGTGTCGCGTGAGGAGCACGATTCGTTTGCCGGCCGCGATCGACTGATACAGGAACGCGATCGTCTGCGGCACCGCGTAACCGTCGATGATCAGCGTGTCGTCTAGATCGATGCAGACCGCGTCGTATTCGCAAGCGAACGAAGCGCGCGTTGCGATGTTTCGATCAATCAGGCGGATCTGGGCATTCGGCAACGTGACGAGATCGCGGCCGAGGAAATCCTGCACCGCCATCAACGGCAGATTCACGCCGCGCGCGCGCTGCGCGACCATGGTGCCGCCGACACGGCACGCAACCTCGAGCAGTTTCCAGCGGCCGTCGCGATCGGCCTTCAGTTGGAAGAACCACGGGCCGCGAAGCCGCATCCGATTATTGATCGAATGCGCTATCGCATCGATTTCCGGTGTCGAGTCAATGAGGTGCGAACGCATGGCGATGCCCGCCTTCACACGTTCGCGGCTTCGGGGCTGCGCATGCAGCAGGCGCCGCTTGCGATCGGTAAAGCAATCGATCGTCAGCTCTTCGCCGGGGAGATATTCGACGATGAGCGGCGCTTCGACGGCAGCAAGCGCATGGTTCAACTGAAGCATGTCGTGCGCGAGCGTCACGCCTTGGCCGCCTTGTCCGAGGTCCGGCTTCACGATGACGGGCCACGCGTGTACGTCGCCGGCCGATGCGTACGTGCGCGGCACCCACGGTTCGTTGGCGAACAAATAGTAGGTCGAGCTCTTGCGGCGTGCAATTGCCGCGCTTTCGGGGTCGCCGTTGACGAGCGTCATGCTCATCTGCGCCGCGCGCGCGGACAGGTATTCGTGCACGGTGTCGTGCGTTGCAAACACGAGATCGATGCGTCGTTCGGCGAGCAAGCGGGCGAACGCCTCGTCGAAGCAAGGATCGCTGATCTTCGGCAAGTCACCGGCGTATCTGGCAAAGCGAAAACGGCCATGGTCATCGACGCTCGACGCACCATGCAATTCGACGTGCACCGAGTAGCGCAGCGCCTGATGGATCTCGGCGGCGTTTTCCGACCCGCACGGAAAGACCAGCACTCGGATCTTGTCGCTCATTTCGGCAAACTCCTTCGCGATGTATCGACCGGAGAAGTTCGCTCGCGCCCGCACACCGCTGCGACGAGGTCGGCGACGCGCGCGACATCGCCTTCCGACATCCGCTGATCGCAAGGCAGGAAAAGCGCTTCGCGCGCGAGCCCGGCTTCCCACGCCGGGACGATTTTGCGTGCGGCGACTTCGGGCCAATAGCCGGGTGTGTAGACGCGCTCGGCCGCGAGCCGCGCACGCGCGCCGTCCGGCGCACCGAGGAACGGATAGCAGAGCGGCACGCCGATGCCTTCCTGCGCGAATGGAAAGTGATTGAGCGCACCGATCCGCTCGTGCAGGCGCGCGAAATTTTCAAGCCGCCTTACGCGGATCTGCGCATAGTCGACGCTCGCCAACAGGCGCTGCGTTAGTGTCGACATGCGGCGCGGCGGTTGCCGCGATAGACTCGCCTCCGCACGCGCATAATCCGAATAACCGGACTCCGCGCCCGTATCGGTTCGCTTGAGTAAATGCATGAAGCGCCGCGGGGAGTCACGGTCGATTTCGGCGGGCGCGGGGATCGCATGTCGCGACACGAGATAGCCGCCGTCCGGCACGCCGACGAACTTGCGCGGAGAATACAGCGTGGCGGCGCAATCCGACGGCGGCTCGAAGAACGCTTGCGCGTTGTCGATGACGACGCGCTCACGCGGAAAGCGTCGCAATACGTCGTCGACCTGATGCTGGCAGACGCCGAAATAATTGACGTACACGAGCCACTCGCGTGGCCCGAGCGCGGTATCGGCGGCGCGCAGGCGTTCGTCCAGTGCGTAGCGCTTCACGGGAATGCCTGCTGTCTCCAGCGGCTCGAGCATGCCGTCGCAGATGTAGTGCGGCAGCCATACGGCGTCGGGGCGGCACGCGGAAATGAGGGCGAGGAATGCGGCGCGCGCGGACTGAAACCGCAGCGCGTCACCATGATGCTCGCCCGGTGCGCGCGGCAACTCGAGTTGCAGATAGCCGCCGATCGCATCCGTCGTCATGAGCGCGCCTCTTGCATGAGCATCGCGCGCGCTTCGGTGGCGTCATTGAACATGAGGACGTCGATGATCGACAAGCCAGGCACGAACTCGGCGCCGAACTGCCGGTACGGTTCGAGGTTCGGTTCGATGAATTCGAGCGCGATGCCGCGTGCGGCGAATGCCGCGTCGTCGTATAGCGTGCGGCCGCCCGGCAGATTGACGTAGCGCGCCGCGCGTTCGCGCACGCAGATGTCGAGCACGCGCTGCGCGCCTTTCAGCGCATCGTTGCCGTAGCCGGCCGACGACATGACGAAGCGTGCGTCGATTCCCAGGTAATTGCAGACCTCGATCACGCTTCGCGTGGCGAGTGTCGACATGTGTGCCGTTGCGCAACAGAGCACGTCCCCGACGAGCTCGCTCACGCGCGCGTAGTGAGGCGCCTTCCCGTAACCGTGCCGCAGCGCCTCGAGCACTTTCCGCCGCCACCGCTCGGGCGGCTGGATTCGGACGTCGGCGATCTTTTGCGATGGGCTCGCACCCGCGAGCGGCACGGTGAAGTAGTGCGGCCTGCCGTCGAGCAGCATCCGGTTCCGATTGATCCAGCCGTTCTTGATGTAATTGACGTCGTCGTAGAACACGAACGCATCGACCGACGCGGCTAGCTGAAAGTAACCGACGTACGGAAACAGATACGGCTGCATGATCGCAAGCTTCATGGCTGCGGGTGCGCGACGAGATTCACGATGCGGGCAAGATTGCCGTCGGACAGCGCCGGAAAGATGGGCAGGCACAGCACACGCGCCGCGGCGTCTGCGGCGGCGGGCAGATTGCAGCGTTGTGCGGACGGGAGCCCTCGGTACATCGGGAAGTCGGAGATCAGCGGATAGAAGTAGCGGCGTGCATAGATCTCGTGATCGCGCAGTCGCTGATACAGCGCGTCGCGGCTGATCGGATAATCGTCGTCGACGAGGATCGGGAAGTACGAGTGGTTCGCCACCGGCGCGTCGACGGGCGGCAGGCAGCGGATTCCGCGCACGTCGGCGAGCGCTTCGCGATACGCGGCCTCGATGTGCGCACGGCGCGCAAGCGCGTCGTCGATGTACTTGAGCTGCAGGAGACCGAATGCCGCGTTGATCTCGCTCATCTTGCCGTTGATGCCCGCCGCCACGACCGTCACTTCGTCGACGAAGCCGAAGTTCTTCAGATGATCGATGTGCTGCTTCGTCTTCGCGTCCGGGCAGACGATCGCACCGCCTTCGAACGTGTTGAACACCTTCGTCGCGTGAAAGCTCAGGATCGACATGTCGCCGTGTTCGAGCACGCTACCGCCGGGCGTCTTCACGCCGAACGCATGCGCCGCGTCGTAGATCACCTTCAGGTTGTAGTTGTCGGCGATCTTTTGAATCGCGGCGACATCGCACGGCCGGCCGTAGCAGTGCACCGGCATGATCGCTGTCGTCTGCGGCGTGATCGCCGCCTCGATCTTCGCGGGATCGAGGTTCAGCGTGTGAGGATCGATGTCGACGAATACCGGCTTGATCCCGTTCCACAGCAGCGAGTGCGCGGTCGCGACGAACGAATACGGCGTCGTGATCACCTCGCCCGTGATCCGCAGCGCCTGCAGCGCGGTGACGAGCGCGAGCGTGCCGTTCGTGAAGAGCGCGAGATGGTGCACGCCGAGGTAATCGCACAGCGCCTTCTCGAGCTGCTGATGGAACGGCCCGCCGTTCGTCAGCACCTTGCTTTCCCAGATCGCCTCGAGATAAGGCAGAAACTCGGCGAGCGGCGCGAGATGCGGTTGGGTGACGTAAATGCGCTCGTCGGTCCACGGCTCGACGGCGCGCAGCGGCAGTGCGCTCATGGGCGGTCTCCTGCGACGGTTGTCGTTGCGTCGCGCGGCGGTACCGCGAACGGGGCGGGCGGCTGGCCGTCGCACCAGCGGCGCCACATGATGCGCAATGCGTCGGACACGTCCTGCGCGACGCGCTGCGGCTGGAATGCGGCCGAGCGCGCGCAGCGCTCGCGCAGCTCGCCGCGGATGCGTGCGAGCGTCGGGACATCCGATGCGAGCGCGATGCCTTTCGCGACGAAGTCGTCGACATCGTCGGCGACGAATGATTCGAGCCCGACATGCGACATCCACGTGAGGCCGGCGCGGCTCGACGGCGTCTTGCCGCGCATCGTCAGCGTCGGCACGCCCATCCACAGCGCGTTGAGCACGGTCGTCGAGCCGGTGTACGGGAACGTGTCGAGGCAGAAGTCGACGTGATGATGTTGCTGCAGATAGACGGTCGTCGTCGTGCGCGGTTGAAACACCAGCCGGTCGCGTGCGATACCTTCGCGCGCGAACCAGCTGGTCAGCGTCTTGCCGATCTCGAGCCGATCTTCGTCGCCCGGCATCGAGCCGACGACGATGCGCGAATCCGGCACCGCGCGCATGACGCGGGCCCACACGGCGATCACGTCGGCGCGCAGCTTGTTCAGGCGGTTGAAGCTGCCGAACGTCACGCGGCCGTTGTGCAGCGCGGGCAGCATGTTGACGGGCGGCGCGTTCGTCGCGGGCGAGAACGTGGCGCCCGACGACAGATGGACGATCTTCTCCGTGTACTGCGCCTCCATCGGGCCGAACGGCACTGCGTACGAGTCGGTGAAGTAGTAGTCGATCGCGTCGAGCCCCGTCGTCGCGGGGTAGCCGATCCAGCTGACCTGCACGGGTGCCGGTTTGCGCGCGAACACGGACAGGCGGTTGCGTCCGGAATGGCCCGACAGGTCGACGAGGATATCGATGCCGTCGGCGCGAATGCGGTTGACGAATTGCGCGTCGGTGAGGCCCGCGACCGTATGCCACGCGTGCGAGCATGCGCGCAGGCGCGCGGTGACGCGATCGTCGCGGACGTAGTTGTGATAGAACGTCAGCGACAGCGCCGGGTCCTTCACCAGATGCTCGACGAGCGGCAACAGATACGACGCGACCGCGTGATCGAACAGGTCGCCCGACACGAAGCCGATTCGCAGCCGTCGCTGCGGATCGCGACGGTTGGCATGGCGCGGCCACGCAGCCTTCAGCGGGGCTTCGTGGTGCGCCGCGTAGTCGCGGTGCGCGGCGATGTGCGCATCGATGTCGATGTCGATGCGGTGCGTAAGGTTGAAGAGCAGATTGCTGTGCGCAAGCGTATCCCTTGGATCGAGCTCGAACGCGCGCCGGAAGTATTGCTCTGCCTCGTTGAGCAGCCCGCCTTCGAACAACGTGACCGCGAGCGAGCCGTATGCCGTCGCGGAATCAGGCGCGATCTCGATGGCGCGCTTGCCCGCCTCGATCGCTTCGTTCTGACGGCCGATCGCGGCGAGCACGACGCCGAGCACCCGATGCGCCTCCGCGTAACCGGCGTTGCGCGCGATCGCCTCGCGGCATTGGGACTCCGCTTCCGGCAGACGGTTCGCAAGACGCAACGTGTCGGCGTACAGCACTCGGCAGTTCGAATCGTCGGGCAGGAGCTCGGTGGTGCGGAAAAGGGGTTCCAACGCCTCCACGTATCGGCCGCTGCGATGCAGCGCGAGGCCCAGCACGCGCCAGGCGGGGCCGTGCGACGGATAGCGCCGCGTAAGCGTGCGTGCGGCCTTTGCCGCTTCGGCGTCGCGGCCGTGGTCATAGAGCGTTTCGGCGCGGCTCATCTCCTGGCGGCCGGGGCGGCGCGCGGAGCCGGCGTGCGGCTCGGGCGTTTCCGACGTTTCCGCGGCGACGGGCACGGCCTGTGCCGCGGTCGCGGCAGGCACGATCCCGACGGCGGCAGGCCGACCTTCCTCCGAATGCGCGAGCCGCAACACGATCGTGTCGACGGCTGGCCCCTTGACGCCGAGTTGCTGCGCGAGGTTGAGCGCCGTCCACGCGGCCGCGATCTGACCGGCCTCGATCAGCGCGTTCACATAGCCGACCCAATAATTGCCGTGACGCGGATGCGTGCCGAGCACCATCTCGAAATGCTGCAGCGCGTCGACGGGCGAGCCCGTCTGCACGAGCAGCACCGCGAGGTTGTAGCGGGTGTCCGCGTGCTCGGGCTGCGCGCCGAGGATCGCCTCGTAGAGCGCCCGCGCGTCTTCGAGCTCGCCCTTGTGATGGTGCTCGAGCGCGCTTTGCAGCACGAGCGCGATGTCGGCATTCATTTGCTGCTCGGGGGGGAGCGGGGCGGACGATTCGAAAATGGCGGACATGATCTCGGCGAAGTGAGCGAGTTGAACGGATTATCCGATCGCTCCCTGCCGGCCGAAGCGCCGAGCTAAACCCCAAATCCCCGCCAATTTGACGAATCGGGGCGGCGACCTGCGCCCGAGGCGGGCAAAAAAAGGCCCGCACGAAGCGGGCGTCGAGGTGAACGAGCACGCGCCGAAGCGCGTGATTTGTTGTTGTGTGGGGGGATGGAAGCCGCGCCGCCGGCTCAGAACTGAGCGGCGGCCGCCTGATAAGCGTTCGCGGCGTTCAGTCGATTCATTGCCGCTCGATACTCGACCTGAAGCCCGGCCTGCGCATCGCGAGCGGCGGCGCAGACGGCGGCGTCGATCGCCTGCACGTTGCGTATGAGCGCGAGCGTTTCGGGCGTCTGTTCGGGCGCGATCGACATCAGGTGCGGCGAGCGCGCATCGACGAGCCGCTGGACTTCGATCCAGTCGGCCATCTGCGCCGCGTGCTCGATCGCACGCGACATCGCCAGCACTTTCTCCATCAGCGATTTTTGATCCATCTCGGGTTGCTCCGTGGGCGGGGCGGCGTTACTTGTTGGACGCGAGCGAGCCCGCGCTGTTGGTGCCGCCGAACAACTGGGTCAGGTAATTCGAATTCGTGTTCATCGTCGCCATCAGCGTGTCGAGCGCGGTGAACTGCGCGTTGTACTGCGTGGTGAGCTGCGACGAATACGTCGCGAGCTGCGCCTGCTGCTGTGCGATGCTGCTCAGGTCCTTGTTCAGCGCGTTCGTGCGGATATCGAAGATGCCGTTTGCCTGCACGTAGCCGTTGATCGTGTTGTTCAGCTGCGCGCCGACTCCGTTCGTCGCGTTGAACAGCGTCGCGACGCTCGACGGGTTGTTCGTCAACGCCGCCGTGAGTTTCGCCTGGTCGACGACGAGCGTGCCCTCCGTCTGGCTTGAAGAGCCGGTGCCCGAGAGCGAGATGCCGAGCGATGCGAGCGAGACGGTCGAGCCGTTGCTCGTCACGCCGCCTGCGACGATGCCGGCGAGCGTGTTGCGGATCGAGTTGAGCGTCGAGTCGCCGAGGAGCGGGCCGGCCGTCTGCGACGACGTGCCCGCGCCCGACAGCGACGACAACGACGACATCGTCGTGACGAGCGTGTTGTACAGATTGACGAAGTTCGTGATCGCGGTCGATTGCGAGGACGTGTCGGCCGCGACCGTCAGCGTTTGCGTCGTGCCCACCGCGCTTTGCGACAGGTTCAGCGTGACGCCCGCGATCGCGCTCGTCACCGCATTGGTCGCGCTCGTCGCGGCGATGCCGCCGACGGTGAATTGCGCATTTTGCGCAGCCGTCGTCTGCGACCACGCGATGCTGCCGCCCGACGTGATCGTCGATTGGCCGCCCGTCGTGCTCGCGGTCGACGTGACGGCGAGGCTCGACAAGCCGTTGTCGCCCGACAGGTTGCTGACGGCGACGTTGATCGTGTTCGCGGCGCCCGTCGTCGACGAGCGCAATACGAGGTGCGCGCCGTCCGTGCCGGTGACGATCGTCGCCGTCACGCCGGGATTATTGGTTGCGCCGTTGATCGCGGCGGCGATGCCGGCGAGCGTGTTGTTCGACGAATCGATCGTGATTGCCGACGAATTGCCGCCGACCGACAGCGTCAACGTGCCGGCGCCGAGCTGCTGGGTCGCGCCGAACGCGCCCGATGAAAGCGTTTGCGTCGTCGCGATCTGGTTGACGGCGATCGAATAGCTGCCGGCGACGGCGCCCGAGCCCGTCGTCGCGGTGAGGCCGCTGCCGCTCGCGGTTGCCGTGAAGGCTTGCGTGACGGTGCCGTTCGCGAGTGAGCCGAGGCCCGTTTGCAGCGCGGTGAGCGCCGATTTCAGCGTGCCGAGCGCGGTGAGCTGTGCCTGGTCGTTCGCGACCGAGGTCGACAGGAGCGCGGTCTGGCCCGCCGTCTTGCTGTTGACGAGTGCCGTTACGAGCGAGCTCACGTCCATCGACGAGTTGCCGGTCGAGCCGCTGATGATCGACTGCGCTGCCTGCTGCAGCGCCGCATTGGTTTGCTGCTGGGTCGTGCTCGACGAGATGGGCGTGGACATCGTGACACTCCGGGCGTCGCCGGGATCGGCGAACCGTCATCGGGAAATTCGGGAAGCGGGAAAAAAACGTGCGGCGGCCACGAGGGATTGCTCCGCCGCACAAAACGGGCCGCCTGACTGCGCGGCCCGTCGTTCGGTACACTTTACTGCAGGAGCTTCAGCACTTGCTGCGGCATCGAGTTCGCTTGCGCGAGCACCGAGATGCCGGCTTGCTGGAGCACTTGCGCGCGCGACAGGTTCGCCGTTTCCTGCGCGAAGTCCGCGCTTTGGATCTGCGATTGCGCTTGCGACAGGTTGGTTGCGCCGGCTTGCTGCGTGGACGCGATCGACGAGAAGCGGTTTTGCGCCGCGCCGAGCGTTGCCTGCAGGTTGTTCACCGTTTGCAGCGCGTTGTCGATCGACACCATCGCTTGGTTCGCACCCGTCACCGAGCTGATGTCGAGGTTCGACACCGTCGGCGGCTTGTTGACGGCGTTGATCTGCGCGAGCATGCTGGTTGCGGCCGTCGACTGCGCGGTCGTCATGCCGCTCGTCGCGCCGGCGGCGAGCGTCAAGTTCGTGATCGCCGTGCCCGTGCCCGCGGCCGTGCCCGCCGTGAAGATGTTGCCGACGGCGGTCGCGCTGAGCGCCGTGCCGTTTTGGTCGGTGAACGTGAAGCCGCCGTTGCCGTCGGACAGCACGTTGACCGACGTGATCGCGACGTTCGCGGCCGTCGACGTGTACGTGCCCGTCGAGTCGAGGTTCATGTTCGTGAACGTGCCGATCGTCTGGCCCTTCTGCACGAGGCCGCCGCCGATCTGCGCAGCCGACATGCTTTGGCTCAGGTCGAGGCTGATCGTCTGGCCGACGTTCGCGCCGACTTGGAACGACAGGATGCCCGCCGAGCCGTCGAGAATGTTCTTGCCGTTGTAGTTCGTTTGCGAAGCAATCCGGTTGACTTCAGCGATCTGCTGCGAAACTTCCTTTTGCAGCGCGGCCTGGTCGGTCGACGACAGCGTGCCCGTCGACGCCTGCACGGCGAGTTGGCGGATGCGCTGCAGGCCCGACGTCAGCGACGACAGGGCGCTCGATGCGGTTTGGACCATCGACACGCCGTCGTTCGCGTTCGACACGCCTTGATTCAGGCCGTTGATCTGCGTTTGCATCCGCGCGGAGATCGCGAGGCCGGCCGCGTCGTCAGCCGCGCTGTTGATGCGCTTGCCCGACGACAGGCGGGTGATCGCTTGGGACAGGGCGCTTTGCGAGCCGTTGAGGTTCTGCTGAGCGACCAACGAGTTGATGTTGCTGTTGATTCCGAGCATGAAAATCTCCTAATTGAGCCTAAAAGCCCATCAATGCCACTATTGGCGTGGGCGGAAGCACTCGTTCTTTGCCGGCCGCCTTGTGCTGGATTTCGGCGCACGCGAAAAAAACTTGAGGGACGCGACAAGATTCGGCCCGATTTTTTTGCCGGGATCGTTCGGTGAGCAAACGTTGCAGTTGCAGCAATCGCGTGCGTGGCACGGCGCCGATTGGCGGGCCGCGCGGCGGCGCCGCGCGGAAAAGTGGTAAACCGCTGGCTGCGCCGATGTTTACCTGTTATGATGGCGGGCTGAATTGAGATTTCTGTCACGCCTTCGCCGTTTACGTGTACACGTAGGGCATGTCTGCTGACAGTCAAACGCGGCGCCTGGTGTTGGTTGCCGAGCGTTTCGCGGTGCATTCCGCCTCTCTTTTCCGGCCTCCGAGGCCGCTACCCGCTCGTTTCGCCCGTTCGTGGAAACGCCCGGAAGGCCGGTGCGTGGCGCTTGGCCGCTACGTTTTTGACCGTATCAAGCAAATTAGGAACGACATGACGACGATTCTTTTGAAAGAAAACGAGCCGTTCGAAGTGGCGATTCGCCGCTTCCGCCGCGCCATCGAGAAGAACGGCCTGATCGCCGAGCTGCGCGAGCGCCAGGCATACGAAAAGCCGACCGCCGTGCGCAAGCGCAAGAAGGCGGCCGCGGTGAAGCGCCTGCACAAGCGCCTGCGCAGCCAAATGCTGCCGAAGAAGCTCCACTAAGCTTCGCTCGCTTCGCCTCGACGGCGGTGCGGCTTCGCGAGAAGCCGCACCGCCGTTTTGTTTGGGCTGTCCGGTATGCAGCGCGGCTCGCGCGGGCATGGCGCACGGGTGCGCGGCGGATCGCGTTCGCGGTCCGCTGCCGAGGGTGCGCCGCACATCTTGCCGCCGCATCGCGCCGGCGTTCCTGCGCAATGGCGTCGGCCATGCTCCCGTCTTCCGCGCCAGGCGGGGCTCCGCCAGCACGCGTGGCTCGACGATCCGGGGTTGGGGCCGCGCCGCTCATGCCGCTGCGAGCGGCAGTCGCAGCGGATTCAGGCGCAATCGACGCCGGCATGCGCCGCCGGCCGCATGAGCGTCATGCCGCCGTTTTCTTCTTCGCGATCTTCTTGCCGAGCGCCGCGCAGCGCGCGTGGCACGGGCAATTCTTTTCGTGGTCGTTGACCATGCCCGTCGCCTGCATCAGCGCATAGCAGATCGTCGAGCCGACGAACTTGCAGCCGTAGCGCTTGAGCGCTTTGCTGAGCGCGTCCGAGCGCTCGGTCGACGCTGGCGCGTCGCGGTACGACGGCCATGCGTTCTGCAGCGGCGCATGATCGACGAACGACCACAGGAATGCGGCGAGCGAGCCGTGTTCCGCGCGAATCTGCTGGACCGCGCGCGCGTTCGTGACGGCCGCCTCGATCTTTGCGCGATTGCGCACGATGCGCGCGTCGAGCACCAGTTCGTCGATCCGCTTCGGCGTGAATCGGGCGACTTTGTCGACGTCGAAATCGGCAAACGCCGTGCGATAACCGGCGCGCTTGTTCAAGATCGTCGACCAGGACAGGCCCGCTTGCGCGCCCTCGAGCACGAGCATTTCGAATAAATGGCGGTCGTCGTGCGACGGCACGCCCCATTCGGTATCGTGATAGTGAGCGTCCGCTTCGGTTTTTACCCAGCTGCAGCGTTCCTGCTTCGGCATCTGTTGCGTGTTCCGTCGATGTGGTCGCGCCAGCATAGCGGATCGGCGAGCGGGCGCAAGCCTGGCCGTTCGGCCGATGGGCGCGGCGGGCCGTTGCGGTTAAGCTCTGGCAACGATGTTACTTCGACGAATCTTCCGGATTGAAGCAAGCGATGGGCAATGACATTTTCCTGATCGGTATCGACGGCGGCGGCACGGGCACCCGCGCGGTGCTGGCCGATGCGCAGGGGCGCGAGCTCGCGCAAGGCGGCGGCGGGCCGTCCGGGCTTGCGCTCGGCATCGAAGCCGCGTGGCGCGAGATCGAGGCCGCCTGCGCGGACGCCTGCGCGCGCGCTGGCGTCGCGTTCGACTGGCGGTGCTGCGTGCTCGGCTGCGGGCTCGCCGGCGTGAACCATCGCGAGTGGCTGGATGCGTTCCGGGCGAGCGCGCCGCTTGCCGCGCTCGCGGTAGAAAGCGATGCCTATACGACCGTCGTCGGCGCCCACGGCGGCGCGCCGGGCGTCGTGGTCGCGCTCGGCACGGGCAGTATCGCCGCCGCACTCGACGAATCGGGCGTCTGCCGGATCGCGGGCGGATACGGCTTTCCGTCCGGCGACGAGGCGAGCGGCGCCTGGCTCGGCTTGCGAGCGCTGTCGCACGCGCAGCAGGCGCTCGACGGCCGTGTTCCGCTCGACGCGTTCGCCCAGGCGCTTGTCGCGCATACGGGCGCGTCCGATCGCGACGCTCTCGTCGTCTGGTCATGCGCGGCGAATCAAACCGCGTATGCGCGCCTCGCGCCGATCGTGTTCGCGCATCGTGATCATCCGGCCGCCGCGCGCTGGATCGAGCAGGCGGGCGTCGAGATCGCCAAGATGATCGACGCGCTCGATCCCGCGGCGGCGCTGCCCGTCGCGTTGTGCGGCGGGCTTGCGGGCGCGCTTGCGAGCGCGGTGCCCGAGCCTCACCGCGCGCGGCTGGTGGTACCGCAGGCCGATTCCGCGCACGGCGCGTTGCGGCTCGCCGCGCGGGAAGCGGCGAGGCTCGGGCTCGTCGCATCGCAATGAACCCGGTGGGCGGCGCAAACGGACATCCGCAAGCGGCGTCTCCCGACCGACGATAGAATGTCCGCTTACTCCCGCGCCCCCCGCATCCTCCGACGTCCGCCATGTATAAAGTCATCGCCACCGATCTCGACGGAACCCTGCTCAACAGCGACCACCAGCTCGATTCCTACACGATCGACACCGTGCGGCGGCTCGCGGGCGACGGCGTGCCCTTCGTGATCGCAACGGGGCGCCACTACGCGGACGTCGCCGGCATTCGCGACGTGCTCGGCATCCGGCCTTACCTGATCACGTCGAACGGCGCGCGCGTGCATGCGCCGGACGATTCGCGGATTCACGCGCAGGACGTGCCCGCCGACACGGTGCGGCAACTGGTGAGGCCCGAGCTCGTCGGCACGCACGGCCGCGTGATCGTCAATCTGTTCACCAATGACGGCTGGCTGATCGACCGCGATGCGCCGCATCTGCTCGCATTCCATCAGGATTCCGGATTTCGCTACGACGTCGTCGACATGCTGTCGCACGACGGCACGGACATCGCAAAGGTGCTGTACATCGGCGAGCCGGAGGATCTGGCCGTCGTGTCGGACAACCTCGCGCGCCGGTTCGGCGGCGCGCTCTACGTCACCTATTCGCTGCCCGACTGCCTCGAAGTGATGACCGCGAACGTCTCGAAGGGACGAGCGTTGCGGGTCGTGCTCGAGCGGCTCGGCGTCGATCCCGCGCATTGCGTCGCGTTCGGCGACAACATGAACGACATCGATCTGCTCGAGACGGCCGGGCATCCGTTCATGATGAACAACGCGAATCCCGATCTCGTCACGCGCCTGCCGAGGGTGCCGCGGATCGGCAACAACTTCGACGCGGGCGTCGCGCGCCATCTGCGCACGCTGTTCGCGCTCGAGAACCCGACCACTCACTGACTGCGCATCGACCGCTTCGTCCGCCTCGATCGCGCCGACAGAGCCGCTCGAGCCAGCGCGCGACGAGCTTCGGCAATGAAAAACGGGCGCCGCAGCGCCCGTTCCCGTTCTGCCCCGCCGCCATTGGCCGGCGAAGGGCGATGTCGATCTTCCTCTGTCGTGTCGCCTTGTGAGGCGACGGGCGGGCGGCCCGATGCCGCCCGCACCGGCGTCAGCTTTCGTCGCGGCCCGCGACGAGCGGGTATACCACGCCCGCGATCGCCGCGCCGATGATGGGCGCGACCCAGAACAGCCACAACTGGCCGATCGCCTCGCCGCCGACGAACAGCGCCGGGCCCGTCGAGCGCGCCGGGTTTACCGACGTGTTCGTCACCGGGATCGAGATCAGGTGGATCAGCGTGAGGCACAGGCCGATCGCGATCGGCGCGAAGCCGGCCGGCGCGCGCTTGTCGGTCGAGCCGAGGATCACGAACAGGAAGAAGGCCGTCAGTACGACTTCGCAAATGAACGCGGCCGCAAGCGAGTAATGGCCGGGCGAGCGGGCGTCATAGCCGTTCGTCGCGAAGCCGCTGCTGACGACGTCGAAGCCCGGCTTGCCGGTCGCGATCAGATACAGCACGAACGCGCCGAGCGTGGCGCCGACGACCTGCGCGACGATGTACGGCACGAGATCGCGGGCCGGGAAGCGGCCCGCCACGGTCAAGCCGACGCTCACGGCCGGATTCAGGTGACACCCCGAGACGTGGCCGATCGCGAACGCCATCGTCAGAACGGTCAGGCCAAACGCGAATGCGACGCCGGTAAAGCCGATGCCGAGGCCCGGATACGCGGCCGCCAGAACGGCGCTGCCACAGCCGCCCAGAACGAGCCAGAACGTGCCGAACACTTCTGCTGCGAGACGCTGAGGTAATTTCATTGGAGTGGTTCCTGGTGGTGAAAATCGAAAACGGATTGCGCCACAAAAAGCGGGGACGCATCCACGAATGCCGCCTGGATTATAGGAAATCTTACGGTTTCCGAAGAGTCAACGATTGTCAAATTGGGATTGGCCGATCGGCGTTTTTATTAGAATAACGCCGTATTGCACGAGTATGGCAATTGAATTTTAAAATTTATCAGACGAAATGTTTTTGTTGGATTTCGTAGCAATTCCGATTGCGCAATAGATCCTTTGTGTCTAGGCTGGGAAATGCCAGGCGGATCATGATATAGGGAGTCGAAATGTCTCAATACGCGAAAATCAAGGCGCAGATCGTCGAGCTGCAGGCTCAGGCGGAAGAGGTACGTCGTCAGGAGGTCGCGGCCGTGATCGCCGAGCTGCAAGGCAAGATCGTCGAGTATGGCCTCACGGCGCAGGATCTGGGATTCGCGGAGCGCGCGCGGCGCGGTCGTCCGCCGAAGAGGGGACCGCTGCCGGCCAAATACCGCGATCCGAAATCCGGCAGTACCTGGAGCGGCCGCGGGAAGCCCCCGCATTGGATCGTCGGCAAAAACCGCGAGCGCTTTTTGATCGGCTGATTATCGGACGCTTGGCAAAAAGAAAGCCGCATTTCCCGATGCGGCTTTCTTCTATGCGCGGCGTAATGGGCGCGTGATTTCTGCAATCGCGCCGGTCAAAGGGTTAACCCGTCGCCACGCGTCGCCATTGCGGCTGCTTGGCTGCTTCGCGCAGCGTTTCATAGATGTCGATATAGCGGCGCGCCATTGCGTGCGAGCTGAAACGTTGCTCGAATTGCGCGCGGATTGCATCGCGCGACAATTCGTCGATCCGGTGCAGCGCGCCGACGGCGCCCTGCACGTCCTCGACGATGAAGCCCGTGACGCCGTCGTCGATCACCTCGGGCACGGAGCCGCGGTTGAACGCGACGACCGGCGTGCCGCACGCCATCGCCTCGATCATCACGAGGCCGAACGGCTCCGGCCAGTCGATCGGGAACAGCAGCGCCTTCGCGCCCGACAGGAACGCGGGCTTTTGCGCCTCGTTGATCTCGCCGATGAACTCCACGTGCGCGGAACCGAGAAGCGGCTCGATCTCGGCTTTGAAATAATCTTCGTCGACCTTGTCGACTTTCGCCGCAATCTTGAGCGGCAGGCCGCTTTGCGCCGCGATCCGGATGGCGGTGTCGACGCGCTTTTCCGGGCAGATGCGCCCGAGGAACGCGAGATATTCGGGCTTGCGGCCGGCTTGCGGCGTGAGTAGCGTGTCGGGCAGCCCGTGGTAGACGGTGCCCGCCCAGCCGGCCTGCGGCAGCGGCGTGCGCTGCGAATTCGAGATCGACACGACGGGTACATTCGGGAACGCGTCGAAGACGGGCTGCAGCTCAGGCAGGTCGAGCCGGCCGTGCAGCGTCGTGACGAACGGCGCATCGAGGCGCGACAGCAGCGGGAACGGCAGGTAGTCGAGATGCAAGTGCAGGACGTCGAACGTGTGGGCGACCCGCGCGACCTGCTCGAGGAGGCGCATATGGGGCGCCATCGCGTCGCGAATCGACGGATCGAGCCGCAGCGCGCGCGGCCAGGCGGCCTCAAGGCGCGCCGACGTGACCGAATCGCCGCTCGCGAACAGCGTGACGTCGTGCCCCATTTCGACGAGCGCCTCGGTCAGATAGGACACGACCCGCTCGGTGCCCCCGTAGAGTTTGGGCGGAACGGCTTCGTAGAGCGGGGCGATCTGGGCAATGCGCATGAGCGTTTCTCCGTTGCGAAGAGGGCGGAACTCGCCGAGGGGCGTTGCGAGCTTCGCTCCGGTAAGCGGTGAGCGCCTGCCCGGGGGGCAAGCGGGCGGTGCGCGGCGAACGTCGCCGGACCGGGCTTTCGGATTCATTATCGGGATCGCGCGAGCGGTATCGAGCGATTTTTCAAACGCTTAACCCTTGTTACAGGATGAAATACGCAAAAACCCTAGAAAACGCCTGTTTGAATGACTAGGATGTGGCAGAAGCGGAATGCAATAGTTGCCCGCCGCAATGGCGCGGATTCCGCCGGCGTGCCCCGCCGTACCTGAAGATGGTGTTTTCCCTGCCTTGATTGGCGGGGCTTTCGGCCAGACGGGCGTCTGCGGGCCGTTTCCGGTCTTTGTCAGAAAAATTCCTACACGGTTTACAGATAATTCCGGCAAAGCGCATTCCCCTTCACTGATAGCGGCCCCCCCGCCGATTGGCCAAAATGCCCGTAAGAATATAAACAAGCCGATTGCCCGCAACTCAGTGGGTAGATCGAGCAAACGTTTTCACTGGCATTACCGATTGGCCAAAGATTTCTTACGGGGGAATCGAATCATGAGCGCAACCAGCGAAATGCTCGCCGAGATCAACGAAGTCAACCTGTCTTACCTGCTGCTCGCGCAACGACTGCTGCGCGAGGACAAGGCCATGGGCATGTTCCGCATGGGGATTTCGGAAGAACTCGCCGATGTGCTCGTGAACCTGACGCTTGCCCAGACGGTCAAGCTCGCCGCCTCGAACCAGATGCTCTGCCGTTTCCGTTTCGACGATCATTCCATGCTCTCATCGCTCGCCGACAAGGGCCGCAGCTCCGCCGTCGCGCATGCGCATTCGGCGATCCTGATGGCCGGGCAGCCGGTCGAAAGCTTCCGTTGAACGGAAGCCGCGCGTCTCGCCGGCGCGTATTGATGCGCGAATCGAAATCGGAAGTCTGATTGTTTTGTTTGGATAAATAGCGGAGAGCGGCGATGGCGTCCAAGAGCGTAGTGGTCGAGGTCAAGGAGATCACCCTGGCGATCGAACTGATCGAGCTAGGCGCGCGGCTGCAGTTGCTCGAAGCCGAGACGAACCTGTCGCGC
This sequence comes from Burkholderia sp. ABCPW 111, assembly GCF_000773065.1. Taxonomy (NCBI): domain Bacteria; kingdom Pseudomonadati; phylum Pseudomonadota; class Betaproteobacteria; order Burkholderiales; family Burkholderiaceae; genus Burkholderia; species Burkholderia sp. ABCPW 111. The sequence continues at coordinate 29,435 of NZ_JPWT01000098.1, forward strand.
GATCGGCTGATCAAGCTCTACAAGGAGCTGAAGGGCATGTCGCCGCCGAAGGGGATGCTGCCGTTCTCGACCGACTGGTTCATGACGTGGCAGCCGAACATTCATTCCTCGCTGTTCTACAACATCTACCGTTTCATGCGCGAGCACGGCGGCTGCGATTCGATCCAGGCGATCGTGAAGGCATACCGGCTGTACCTCGAGCACGTCGGGCTGTCGGACGACGAGGCGGTGATGAGCCTCACGCGCGCATGGACGCTCGTGCGCTTCTTCGATTCCGGGATGCTGCAGACGACGCCGTGCACCCGCTGCGGCGGGCACTTTGTCGCACACGCGCACGATCCGCACCACGGCTACGTGTGCGGTCTCTGCCAGCCGCCGTCGCGCGCGGGCAAGACCCGCAAGGCCGCCGCGCAGGCCGACCAGGCCGCCATCGCCGCGTAAGCTTCCCGCGCGCGGCCGCGGGCGAACGAGCGTTCGCTCCGCCCGCGGGGCCACGCCGTTCGCGCGCCGCGCGGCGCACGGCTTCCTCCCCTCTGCTGGTATACACCGGCGGGCCTCCGCCGGGCGGTTCTCAAAGTTTTCGCACCGACTGCCGTAAACCACTTAACGGCGGCCTCCCGGCCGTTCATTCGTGAGGGACAGGCAGTGCTGATTTTCGTGGGAACTCTCGTGACGTTGTTGTCCGTGTTCGGCGGCTACGCGCTGGCGGGCGGACACTTGGGCGCGCTCGTTCAGCCGGTCGAGATCTTGATGATCACCGGCGCGGGCGTCGGCGCGTTCATTCTCGGCAACGGCATCAAGACGATCAAGGCGACGCTGCGCGTGTTGCCCGCGCTGTTCAAGGGCTCGAAGTACAACAAGGACATCTATATGGAGCTGATGGCGCTCCTGTACGTGTTGCTCGCGAAGGCCCGCAAGGAAGGCACGCTCACGCTCGAGGCCGACATCGACGAACCCGAGAAGAGCCCGATCTTCACCCAGTACCCGAAGATTCTTGCCGACCATCACATCGTCGAATTCCTGACCGATTACCTGCGCCTGATGGTGGGCGGCAACATGAACGCGTTCGAGATCGAAAGCCTGATGGACGAGGAGATCGAGACGCACCACGCGGAAGGCGAAGGCCCCGCGCACGCGCTGATGCGCGTCGGCGACGCGATGCCCGCGTTCGGGATCGTCGCCGCGGTGATGGGCGTCGTTCACACGATGGCGTCCGCCGACAAGCCGCCCGCGGTGCTGGGCGCGATGATCGCGCAGGCGCTCGTCGGCACGTTCCTCGGCATCCTGCTGTCGTACGGGCTGATCGGGCCGCTCGCGAGCCTCGCCGAGCAGCGCGTCGCCGAGTCGACCAAGATGTTCCAGTGCATCAAGGTGACGATCCTCGCGAGCCTGAACGGCTACGCGCCCGCGATCGCCGTCGAGTTCGGCCGCAAGGTGCTGTTCTCGACCGAGCGTCCGTCGTTCGCCGAGCTCGAAGAGCACGTGCGCCGCGTGAAGGCGAAGTGAGCGCGAGAGGCCCGACATGAGCAAAGGCAAGGATCAGGCAATCATCGTCAAGCGGGTGAACCATCAGAAGAAGGGGCACCACGGCGGTGCATGGAAGCTCGCGTACGCGGATTTCATGACCGCGATGATGGCGTTCTTCCTGTTGATGTGGCTGCTGTCGGCGGTGACGCCCGTGCAGTTGAAGGGCATCGCCGAATATTTCAACACGCCGCTCAAGGCCGCGCTCTTCGGCAGCGGCGATCGCAACGCGGACGATTCGAGCATCATCAAGGGCGGCGGCCGCGACCTCTCGAGCATCGACGCCGGCACGACGCGCCGCACCGACGGCTCGACCAGTCTCGCCGAGCGCATCGTGAAGAAGAACGACGACGAAGCGCTCGCGCAGGCGCAGGGCTCGCTCGAGCGCCGCGAGCAGATGCGGCTGCACGACCTGCAGGTGAAGCTGATGGCGGCGATCGAGGCGAACCCGACGCTGCGCCAGTTCAAGCAGCAGATCCGCATCGATTCGACGCTGATGGGGCTGCGCATCGAGATCGTCGATACGCAGAAGCGGCCGATGTTCGCGATGTCGAGCGACGCCGTCGAGCCGTACATGCGCGACATCCTGCGCGAGATCGGCAAGACGCTCAACGACGTGCCGAACCGCATCATCGTCCAGGGCCACACCGACGCCGTGCCGTATGCGGGCGGCGAGGGCGGCTACAGCAACTGGGAGTTGTCCGCCGACCGCGCGAACGCGTCGCGCCGCGAGCTGATCGCGGGCGGCATGGACGAGGCGAAGGTGCTGCGCGTGCTCGGCCTCGCGTCGACGCAGAACCTGAACAAGGCGGACCCGCTCGATCCGGAGAACCGCCGGATCAGCATCATCGTGCTGAACCGCAGATCCGAGCTCGCGCTGATGCGCGACGACGCGACGACGACGACGCTGTCGTCCGACGCAGCCGGCTCGACACGCCTCGCGCAGCAGATCACGCCGCCCGGCGCGGCCGCCGCGCCGGGCGTGCCGGCCGCGCCGAAACCCTGACATTTTCGAGAACACGCATTCGAGACAAGACATGATCCGAACCATTCTCGCCATCGACGATTCCGCCACGATGCGCACGCTGCTCAGCGCGACGCTCGGCGAAGCGGGCTACGACGTGACCGTCGCCTCGGACGGCGAAGTCGGGCTCGACGTCGCGCTGGCCACGCCGTTCGACTTGGTACTGACCGACCACTACATGCCGAAGAAGAACGGCCTCGACGTGATCGTGGCGCTGCGCGCGCAATCGGCATACGAGGCGACGCCGATTCTCGTCCTCACGACCGAGAACGGCGACGCGTTCAAGGACGCGGCGCGCACGGCGGGCGCGACCGGCTGGATCGAAAAGCCGCTCGACCCGGAAGCGCTGCTCGAGCTGGTCGCGGCGCTGTCGGCGTCGTCGAGCCTTTCGTGACGAACATGACGTTTTTATGCGGTGAACCGGCATGACTCTCGACATCACACAGTTCTATCAGACGTTCTTCGACGAAGCCGACGAGTTGCTCGCGCAGATGGAGCAACTGCTGCTGAACCTGGACGTCGCCTCGCCCGATCCCGAGGATCTGGCCGCGATCTTTCGCGCCGCGCATTCGATCAAGGGCGGCGCGGCGACGTTCGGCTTCACCGCGCTCACGGAAACGACGCACATCCTCGAATCGCTGCTCGATCGCGCGCGCAACCATGAGCTCACGCTGACGAAGGAAATGGTCGACGCGTTCCTCGAGACGAAGGACGTGCTGTCCGACCAGCTCGCCGACTACCGCGCGAGCGCCGAGCCGGACGCGGCCGCGGCCGCCGCGATCTGCGCGAAGCTCGAGCGGCTGAAGGCGTCGGCGAGCGCCGCCGCCGCCGCGCCCGCGGCAGCACCGGCCGCATCGGCAGCATCGGCACCGGCGGCCGCTCAGCCGGCCGCGTCCGTCGCGGCGGCGCCTGCCGCTGCGGCCGCGCCGACGGCGGGCCTCTTCGGCGCGCCCGCGCATGTCGTCGAGCAGGCGGTCGAGGCCGCGCATCCGGCGCCCGGCGCCGCAAGCGGCGGCGACGGCCCGCATCTGAAGATCACGCTGTCGGGCGTCGGCGACAAGGACCAGGAACTGCTGACCGAGGAACTCGGCAATCTCGGCCAGATCGTCGGCCGCGCGAAGACGGGCGACGCGCTCACGCTGTGGCTCGAGACCGACGTGTCGTCGGACGACATCATCGCCGTGTGCTGCTTCGTGATCGACGAAAGCCAGATCGCGATCGGCCGCGGCACCGCGCCGAGCGCGGGCGTCGCGCAACCGGACGTGGCCGCCGCGCCGCAGGCCGCCGAGCAGCCGGACGACGCCGAGCGGGAGCCTGCGGCGGCCGCATCGGCGGCGGAACCGGTGGCGACCGCCGCCGAAGCGAAGCCGGCCGCGCAACCCGCTGCGCCGAGCGCGCCCGCGGCGCCCGCCGCCGCGCCGGCATCGGCTCAGGCTCAGGCTCCGGCATCGGCATCGGTCGCACAAGCCGCCGCGCAAGCGGCCGCGCCGCATCACGACGACCGCAAGCCGCGTCCGGCCGCCGCCGCGAGCGCGGAGGGCAGCTCGATTCGCGTCGGCGTCGAGAAGGTCGACCAGTTGATCAATCTCGTCGGCGAACTCGTGATCACGCAGGCGATGCTCGCCGAGACGACGAGCGCATTCGATCCGGCGCTGCACGACCGCCTGTACAACGGCATGGCGCAGCTCGAGCGCAACGCGCGCGACCTGCAGGAAGCGGTGATGTCGATCCGGATGATGCCGATGGACTACGTGTTCAGCCGCTTCCCGCGGCTCGTGCGCGACCTCGCGGGCAAGCTCGGCAAGCAGGTCGAGCTCGTCACGTTCGGCCAGGCGACCGAGCTCGACAAGAGCCTCATCGAGCGGATCATCGATCCGCTCACCCACCTCGTGCGCAACAGCCTCGATCACGGCATCGAGACCGTCGAGGCGCGCCGCGCGGCGGGCAAGGACGCGGTCGGCCAGCTCGTGCTGTCGGCCGCGCATCACGGCGGCAACATCGTGATCGAGGTCAGCGACGACGGCGCGGGCCTGAACCGCGACAGAATCCTCGCGAAGGCCGCGAAGCAGGGGATGCAGATCTCCGAGAACATCAGCGACGACGAAGTGTGGAACCTCATCTTCGCGCCGGGCTTCTCGACGGCCGAAGTCGTGACCGACGTGTCCGGCCGCGGCGTCGGGATGGACGTCGTCAAGCGCAACATCCAGTCGATGGGCGGGCACGTCGAGATCACGTCGCAGGCCGGCCGCGGCACGACGACGCGGATCGTGCTGCCGCTCACGCTCGCGATCCTCGACGGGATGTCGGTGAAGGTCGGCAGCGAGATTTTCATCCTGCCGCTGAACTTCGTGATGGAGTCGCTGCAGCCTTCGGCCGAAGACATCTACACGATCGGCAACGGCGAGCGCGTCGTGCGCGTGCGCGGCGAATACCTGCCGCTCGTCGCACTGCACGAGGTGTTCCTGGTCGACGGCGCGCGCACCGATCCGACGCAGGGCATCGTCACGATCATGCAGACGGAGGGCCGCCGCTTCGCGATGCTGATCGACGAGCTCGTCGGCCAGCAGCAGGTGGTCGTCAAGAACCTCGAGACGAACTACCGCAAGGTGTACGGCATTTCGGCGGCGACGATTCTCGGCGACGGCAGCGTCGCGCTGATCGTCGACGTCGCGGCGCTCAATCGCGATACCCGCACGACGCACGGCGCGCACGCGAGCGCCGCGCTCGCGGTGTCCTAACTTACGTCATCCATCGACCTGGGGGCTAACGTGTCCGAAGTCCAAACGAACCATCCGGCCGCGGCGAACGCGGCCAACCGCCGCGACGCCGAGCAGGGCGACGCGGCGGGCCAGGAATTCCTCGTCTTCACGCTCGGCGACGAGGAATACGGCATCGATATCCTCAAAGTGCAGGAAATCCGCGGCTACGACAGCGTCACGCGGATCGCGAACGCGCCCGAGTTCATCAAGGGCGTGATCAACTTGCGCGGGATCATCGTGCCCATCGTCGACATGCGCATCAAGTTCCATCTCGGCCGCGTCGACTACGACCATCAGACGGTGGTGATCATCCTGAACGTCGCGCATCGCGTCGTCGGGATGGTCGTCGACGGCGTGTCCGACGTGCTCACGCTGTCGAACGAGCAGATCATGCCGGCGCCGGAGTTCGGCGGCGTGCTGACGACCGAGTATCTGACGGGCCTCGGCACGGTCGACGGGCGGATGCTGATCCTGATGGACATCGAGAAGCTGATGACGAGCAAGGAGATGGCGCTGATCGAGACACTCGGCGCGTAAGCGGGCGCGAAGGACGCAACGGAACTACGGGGAGCTGACGATGCTGCACAACTGGTCGATCCGCACGACGCTGACGGCCGTCGGATTAATGCTGGTGCTCGTCGCCGCGCTGGTCGGCGGGCTCGGGCTGTACGCGCTCAATCACGCGAGCCGCTCGCTCGACGCGATCGCGCACGGCGACCTGCCGACGATCCACACGCTCGACGACGCGTCGTCGTACCTGCTGCGCTCGCGCGTCGCGCTCGACCGTTTCAAGACGCTGTCCGAGGCCGGCAACGCCGACGAGGCGCAGAAGGTGCTGTCACGCGCGCAGGAGCTGTACGCGAAGTCGACGCAGAACTGGCAGGCGTATCTCGCGGCGTCGAAGGAAGGCATCGACCAGGCGCTGACGGACGAGCTCGCCGCGCGCTACGCGACGCTCGCGAAGGAAGGCGTCGAGCCGGAGTTCGCCGCCGCGCGCGCGGGCGATCTCGCCGCATACCACGCGATCGCCGACACGAAGATCAGCCCGATGTTCGTTGCGTACGACAGCGCGGCGTCCGCCGTGGTCGCCGCGTATTCGAAGCGCGCGGAATCGCGCTTCGACACGACACAGGCGCGCATTTCGCTGATGATCGCGCTGATCGCGGCGGGCATCGTCGCCGCGTTCCTGATGGTGATCGGCATCCGCTTCGCGCTGCGCGGGCTCATCGTGCAGCCGCTCAACGTCGCGATCGCGCAGTTCGAGCGCATCGCCGAGGGCGACCTCGCGCAGGTGCCGCAGGTTGCCGGCAAGAACGAAATCGGCCGGCTGTTCCAGGGCATCGGCCGGATGCAGGCGGCCGTCGCCGAGATGGTGAAGGCCGTGCACCGCGGCACGGCGGCGGTCGACGCCGGCGCGCGCGAAATCTCGAGCGGCAACGCCGATCTGTCGGCGCGCACCGAATCGCAGGCGGCGTCGCTGCAGGAAACCGCGTCGAGCATGGAGCAACTGACGGGCACCGTGCGCCAGAACGCGGAGAACGCGCGGCAGGCGAGCCAGCTCGCGGTCAACGCGTCCGACATCGCGACGCAGGGCGGCGAGGTCGTCGGCCAGGTCGTCACGACGATGCAGGACATCGCGACGAGCTCGACGAAGGTGGCCGACATCATCGGCACGATCGAGGGGATCGCGTTCCAGACCAACATCCTCGCGCTGAACGCGGCCGTCGAGGCGGCGCGCGCGGGCGAGCAGGGGCGCGGCTTCGCGGTGGTCGCGGGCGAGGTG